>NZ_VPDL01000001.1:0-247936 GCF_013417705.1 Acinetobacter sp. YH12235
CTCGATCGGTCACTTTACCTAGGCAAAAAGGTTCCATTTTTGCCCATTGGGCATCAGTAAGTATGTATCTATCCATAGTACTATTATAAATTAATCAGTAGCCTTTGTTAATTCTCAACAAGCCCTAGTGGATAAATTCCTGTTTATTTTATAGTTACTGAAAATAACTTTCTGATGATTTCTATGGATCCTCAGAGGAATATCTTTTTTTTTGTATGGAGAAAAATTTCATATCAAGAATTATGATGTTTTATTTGCCGAATTGAACATTTTATTTAGGCCAAAAACGCTATAATAATGGTCTATATCATTGTCATTCAAAGAGTTCAGAGAAAACGATGTCCCCTTTAGATCAAATTGCAACAGCATCGGATGACCAGTCAGAGTTAACGATGTCGGTCCTTATGACGCCAGATATGGCGAACTTTTCAGGAAATGTACATGGTGGAACAATTCTGAAATTATTGGACCAGGTTGCTTATGCTTGTGCGAGTCGCTATTCGGGTAGTTATGTCGTAACCCTGTCTGTGGACAAAGTAAATTTCAAAGAACCGATTCATGTGGGTGAGCTGGTGACTTTCCTGGCAAGTGTGAACCATGTAGGTCGTACTTCAATGGAAATTGGCATTCGTGTAGAAGCGCAAAATATTCAGAAACGTACTGTACGCCATACCAATAGTTGCTACTTCACGATGGTCGCTGTTGATGAAAATGGTAAGCCTAAACAGATTCCACCGCTGAATCTGGACAATGACTGGAAACGTTGCCGTTTTGAAGCAGCTGAACAACGTAAAGTTGCCCGTCTGCAGGAAAATCATCATCCTTCATGCAGTATCTATAAAAAATCAGCGCATAGCTAAGAACTAAACTTAATTTGCTTATTAAAAAGACCTTCAATGAGAGGTCTTTTTTTTGCCTATAAAATTCATTTAACTCTGGCTTAAGCTTGTTTTTTAATCTACTATGAAACGATACGTATCGTTTTGTTTTTTTGGTTTTAAGCATGAGTGAAGAAGAAAAATGTTCACGGCGCCAGCACAGTATTCTACAGGCGGTTTCGGATGCACTGGCAGAAGGTGAATATCATCAGCTAACGATTGAAGATGTGGCTGCACGGGCAGGGGTTGGCAAATCTACGATTTACCGCTGGTGGAAACATAAATCTGAACTGGTACTAGATGCGTTTAAGCAGCGCACAGCAGGGGTATTTGAACTGGATGCTTCACAAAGCTTGCGCAGCAATCTGGTTCAACAGCTAACTCTGCTGGTTCTGGCGCTTAATCATCCGGTAGGCCGAGCTTTGCTGGTCGTTATGGCCAATCATCGGGAGCTGGCTGCAGACTTTTTTCAGCAGTATCTATTACCACGTCGAAAACAAACCCACCAATTGATTCAACAGGCCATCGAGCGTGGGGAATTACGTGCGGATTATCCTTTTGATCTGATGCTGGACACCTTATACGGGCCGATTCATTACCAGATCATTTTCTTCAACCGCATGCCGGATGATCAATATATCCAGAATCTGGTAGATCTGGCCTTAAGCCCAGCTTTGATTTCTCCCTGAGTTTAGTCAGTTCTTAAATTTGTTTTTAAAAGTTGCGTGTTATGTCTGCTAGTCCTGAGCGCTTATGGAATCGCTCCTTTATTCTGTGTTTATTGAACAATCTGTTCCTGTTTGTCTATTACTTTGCCTTACTGACCATTCTGCCGGTTTATATCATGAAAGATCTGGGCGGATCAGTCAAAGAAGCAGGTTTAGCTTTGACCCTGTTCTTAGTTTCCTCCATCGCTGTTCGACCTTTTTCTGGCATGATCATCGAGAAACTCGGCAAGAAATTGGCAATGCGCGGAGCCGGAGTTATTTTTGCCTTATTTTCCTTTGGTTATCTGCTGGTCGATAGCATGTGGTCATTATTGGCAGTGCGTTTCTTACATGGGATCTGGTTCAGCATCCTGACGACGGTCACCGTTCCCGTTGCAAATGAGTTTATTCCGGAATCTCGTAAGGGTGAGGGCATGGGCTATTTTGTCATGTCGACTAATCTGGGTGTGGTATTTGGTCCATTACTGGCCTTAACCGTAGTTCAGTTCACCAGCTTTAAAGTGCTGTTTGGCTTGCTTGCCGTGATTATCTCTATCGGCTTGATCTTTTCCTTCATGCTGAAAATTACCGAATTAGCAAAACCTCAAGCTACAGTGGTCGAAAAATCAAAATTCAGCCTGCATGACATTATTGAAGTCAAAGTGCTGGCGGTGAGTTTTGTGGCACTGCTCACGGCTTTTGCTTACTCCAGTATCATGAGTTTTATCACGCCCTTTAGTGAAACCAAGCAACTACTGGCTTATACCGGCATCTTCTTTATTGTTTTTGCGGCCTCAATGTTGTTGGTACGGCCTTGGGTGGGCAAAATTTACGACCGTAAAGGACCAAGTGCAGTTATCTATCCTTCCTTTATTTTCTTTGCGATTGGCATGATGATTGTCAGTGTCATGTCCAGCCAATGGACTATGTGGTTGTCTGCGGTATTTATCGGAATTGGTTACGGTTCATTATTTCCATGTTTACAAACTCTAGCGATTCAATCTGTCGAAAAACAGCGTATGGGCTATGCAATTTCTACCTTTTTTACCCTGTTTGATATTGGACTGGCAGTGGGTTCAGTAGTGATGGGTATGATCATTGCGCAATACGGTTTTGAAAAGACCTATATGTTCTGTGCAGTGATGGTGATTTTCACTTTATTGATCTACCGTCAATATGTGGCCAGGAAGCGACCTTCGATTTCAGCATCCTTACCGGAAGAATAAAATGGAATTAAGACATTTACGCTATTTTGTTACAGTGGCTGAAGAGCTGAATTTCACTCGGGCAGCTGAAAAACTGAATACTGTTCAGCCTTCACTCAGTCAGCAGATTAAGGATCTGGAGCGTGAAGTGGATGCGCAATTGCTGGAGCGGAATAACCGCAAGGTTGAGCTGACCGAGGCTGGACAGGCTTTTTTAAAGGAAGCTCTGTTGAGCTTAGAACATGCGGAACGTGCCGTGCAGGCAGCCCGTCAGATCGCCCATGCACATAAGGGTCAGCTGAATATCGGCTTCGTACCGGTCGCGGAAATGAAAATTTTTCCTTATATCATGCCGAATATCCGTGCACATTTTCCTGAACTGAAAGCACTGTTTCATAGCCTGACCGATGCAGAACAGTTTAGCGCGCTGAGACAGGGCAGTATTGATATTGCCTTTACCCGCTACCGAGATCAGTCGGATGAGTTTGAGTCCGTTCAGATTTTTGATGAGCCACTGACGCTGATTGTGCCGAAAAATTCTCCGGTCGCAGAAATGCCCTATGTCAGCATCAAGAAGTTTGAAAATCAGGACTTTGTGATTAGTGATGAGCAGGCTTCACCACAGCTGCATAAGATTATTGATGATTTTTTTAGGCAATCGAAACTGAACGTGAATGTGGTGCAGTATTCCACCAATATTCTGCTGAATGTCAATCTGGTCGGCATGGGGGTTGGCTGGAGTCTGGTACCAGCCTATGTGATTCCTTTACTCGGCGATAATATTGTGGTGAAGAAAACGCTGGAACCTTTACCGATGATTGCTCTCTATGTCAGTTACCGTAAAAATAACCAGCATCCTGCGATTGAACTGATTCTGAAAGTGCTTAAAGAAAAGTTTTGTGTAGACCTTTTTAAGTAAATTATTGATCTTCCATAAATGAAATGTGCTACAGAAATGATCTGTAGCACATGCTTTTTAATCGCAGAGGAAAATCGCTTTATACTGAAATTCAAAAAATAAGAAATCGGTTGAAGCAGAATGATGAAGCTCTATAACAACCCTCAGTCACGCGGCATGACCTTGCTGCCTATCCTTAAAGAACTACAGATTGAAGACCAGCTTGAGCAGGTGGAAGTTCCTTTTAAAGATATGCATCAACCTGAATATCTTCAGATCAATCCGATGGGTAAAGTTCCCTGTCTGGTTGATCAAGGCGTCGTAATTTCAGAAATGGCGGCTATTATCATCTATCTGGCAGATAAGTATCAGGACAAAGGATTGGCACCCGCTTTAGATGATCCCAAGCGTGGTACTTATTTAAAATGGATTTTCTTCTGTCATGGGCCACTGACTGAATATATTGATGTAAAAAATTTACAAGTATCTCAAGAACAGATTGAAAAGGTCCGAACCAGTTTAAGTTTTGGTAACGAAGCCGCGGTATTTGATTTTTTTAAACGAGGTTTGTCGCAGGCCAAGCCTTATCTTTTAGGTGAAAAAGTTTCTGCTGCAGATCTATATGTGGCCTATTGTCTGATCTTCGCAATTAGTACCAAAATTTTGCCGCCGTTGGAAGAATTTAAACCTTTCCTACAGCAAATGGCACGTCGTGATTCTCTCAAAGATATTTCATGGTTTGAGCAATACCGAACTTAGCTTTTATGTTCATCTATAAATAAAAACCACGCCGTAGCGTGGTTTTTTTGACTGAGGTCAATTATTTGACATGGAGCTTGTTAAATAGCGCCTGACTTGTGCTTTCTATAGATTGAGGAATCGCTAAGGCTGCCACGAAGCGGTCTGGACGCAGGATGACGATAGAGTCCTTGGTCTTGCCGAACCAGGTACGAATGTCCGTACCGATATCACCAATGGTGATCACATCTTCGTATTGCTTACGATGTTGATTAGACAACTGAACCGCAGGAATGACTTGGATAAATTTCACGCCAAGGTTTTTCCATTGCTGTATCGTTTCCTTGCTTAAGCCCCATTTCGGATCCACCCCCCAGGCAATGATGGCGAAGTCATTGCCAATCACTTCATCGAGTAATACAGTTTCACCAGACTCCAGTTTCACCTGCGGCTGAATAAACATCTTGCCGACTGGAGAGTCTTTTTGAGTATTGGCCAGCAGGGCACCATCATGATACTTCGGCATAGGCTTAAAGCGCATTTCCAGCAGGTACTGTTTGATTGGCTTAATATAGTTCAATGCATAAGCAATACCATCACGAACAAAACCTTGCCATTTTTTTGGTGGCGCAAGAACGTGGCCTGCCATCACTGAAAGATCAATCATCGCTTTGGCATGATCCTTACGTTCCACTTGGTAAGAGTCCAGTAATTCATGACTTGCTTTTCCCTGGATCACCAATGCGACTTTCCACGCCAAGTTAAAGGCATCACGCATACCGCTGTTATAGCCTTGGCCTTGCCATACCGGCATGATGTGCGCAGCATCACCAGCAAGCAGGATACGGTCAGCACGGAATTTATCTGCAATACGTGCATTGTGGGTATAGACACGTTGACGAATTACTTCGATTCCATCGGTATTCGGTAAAACTTTAGAAAGCAGTTTAGCAATATTTTCCGGTTTACTGAGTTCTTCCTGAGTTTCGCCTGGCATAACCATGAATTCGAAGCGGCGAATGCCATGCGGCAGGGCAGCTGATACATAAGGACGCACCGGGTCACAGCATAGATAAATATGTGGGGTTGCCAATGGGTCATTATCGATATCAATCACGATCCACTGGTTTGGCGCAGTTTCACCTTCGAATGGAATGTTGAGGGTACGGCGTACATAAGAGTTTCCACCATCACAGGCAATCAGGTATTGCGCACGAATGGTTTCTAAGCTGCCATTTTTAGTCTGAACATTTAAAGTTACACCCTCAGCATCCTGGCTGAAATGTGTCAGATGGCGAGAGAAAAGTACTTCAGTTTTTTTATATTGTTTGAGGCCTTCTAGCAGAACGTTATCTACTTGTGGCTGAATGAAAGCATTACGGCGGGAGAAACCAAATTCACGAGTCAGTGGCTGAATGTCTGCGAAGCAACGGCCTTTGGGTGTCAGGAAGCGCATGGCATGATTCGGGGTCGTATGCGGCAAGACCTGATCAACCAGTCCCAAAGATTGAATGGTACGCAAGGATTCATCATCAATGCCGATGGCACGCGGATAATCGATCAGACTATCTAGCTGTTCAACCACAGTGACCTGTACACCCTGTTTGCTTAAATAGTTGGCAATTGTTAAACCTACCGGGCCGGCCCCCAAAATCGCCACTTCAGTGGTGTAATTTGTATTGCTCATCGCGAATGTCCATTCCATCAATTCAGGATTGAGACTATTAAGGAACAATCAATAGCGCTAAACAAGCTAGTCCATAGTAGGTCATGTCTATCAAAAAGATTTAGTTGAAAAGAATTTTATTTTAATAAGTTATTGATAATAAATAATAATATTTAAATTTATTCATAAGATGAATGAATCCTATGATCATTTCTGGCTATAGTGAATAGCCTATAAGGTATAAAAAAGCTGAATCACGCAGTTGCATGATTCAGCCTTAGTCTACATCCGGCAGCATAGGTCAAACCTACTGGAGATTTACTGCACGAGATGTTGCTTTAAACCTGATTAACGAGTCGATGTCGACTTAGTCGTTTTTTTACCATCTTTGTCTTCTGTAGCAGCTTCAGACGCAGCAGGCTGGTCAGCAGGTCCAGCTGTGGTTACATTTGGATTTGGGTTATTCGTTGCAGGAAGTTCCTGAGTTGTCACAGTGACTTTCTGTTCCTCAGTGGTCTTCGTGTCAGTGGTGTTGTTTGCTGCAAAACTGGTAGCTGCGGCTGCAGTAAGCGTTGTTGCAAGTAAGATTTGTGTATATTTCATGTTGAGCATCCTTTTTATTACATTTATAAACTGCCGAATGACCATCACATCAATCCGGCAGGAAGTCATCCTAAGCATGAAAATTTTATGGAGCAAAGCAATTAACAAAAGCCGCACGAAGCTGTTAACCAAGCAAATACAATCATTGGAAATTTGTTTTCTTCTGTTAAATGTATAGGAAATTGTTAGCTGGAAATGTGTGTAAATATTTCAAATATAGCGTTTAAGTGAACTAGTTAACGGTTAAAAAGTACTTACTACAGACTGTTATTTTTATTTGAACCGAGATAAATAGAATCTAATCATCCAAGAATGAACATTTTTGCAAGAGTCCAGTGTTCTATAATAGTCAGGTTTACTCATTCTAATTCTATCTTTGAGAGAGAATCAATTTTGAAAGTTCTTGCCGCTCAGCAGCCTATTCCTGTACACATCATTTCCGGATTCTTGGGTGCTGGTAAAACCACTTTATTAAAATATTTACTGAGCCAGAAACCGGAGCAAGAAGTCTGGGCTGTGCTGATGAATGAGTTTGGTCAGATTGGCGTCGACCAGCAATTACTGCCTCAGGATCAGGGCTATGCAGTGAAAGAATTGCTGGGCGGCTGTTTATGTTGTAGCAGTCAGTTGCCAATGCAGATTGCTTTATCCCGGCTATTGTCAGAAACCAAACCGGACCGGCTATTTATTGAACCTACAGGACTCGGACATCCCGGGCAACTGCTGGAACAGCTCACCGAACCGCATTGGCAGAGTCATTTGAAAATGCAGGCTCTGGTCACGGTAGTCGATGGTTCACGTTTACATGATCGGGACTGGACGCATCAGAACCTGTATGCGGATCAGCTGAAAGTTGCCAATATCGTGGTTATTTCCCATGCTGATTTGATGACTGAAACTGATCATGCTGCTTTAACTGAACTCAAGTCTGAGTATCAGCCATATGCCCAGCACTGGCTGATGATAGAAAACGGACAGCTGGATATTGAGCAAATCAAACAGGATTATCAGGGTGCTTCACGTCAGATTCAGCCACTGCTCAAGCAACAGCGCCAAGTGTTGGGAGAGGTGCCGGCTGTCGTACATCAGTTGCCTTATCATTATGTTGAAAGTGCACAAGGCTATCAGGTGGCAGGTTGGAAATTGCCAAAACGCTGGCAGTTTGATTTTTATGATCTGCTGGATCTGCTTTGTGAGCAGCAGGATTGGCTCAGAATCAAAGGGATTTTTAATACCAATCAGGGCTGGAAAAGCTTTAATTTCAATCCTGATCAGTTTAATTATCAGTCTGCCGAAGAAGGCATTGATAACCGGGTAGAAGTGATTTACCAGACCTCACGTGACTGGCTGGAGTTTGAAACTGCTTTAATGCAATGCCGGATTGAGCAGGAAAAATAGCTTCGAATCTGTGTATAGAAAATAGCTAGATAAGACGAAATCTGTCCAGCAAAAAATCAATAAATCTTATATGCTAGGCGCCAAATTTGAGGATTGTATTATGGCGTTAAAAGCGACAATTTATAAGGCAGATTTGAACGTTGCCGATATGGATACCCATCGTTATGAAGACTATCAGTTGACGATGGCACTACATCCTTCGGAAACCATTGAACGTCTGATGGTACGTATTCTGGCTTATGCACGTTTTGCTGGCGAAGCGCTTGAATTTACCAAGGATCTGTTTGAGACTGATGAGCCAGCGCTGTGGGAAAAAGACCTGACTGGCCAATTATTGAAATGGATCGAAGTGGGTTGTCCTGACGAAGATAAAGTCAAAAAAGCCAGCGCACGTTGCAAACAGGTCGCAGTAGTTGCTTATGGTTCTTCAGTTGATGAATGGTATAAACGTAATTCCAAACTGAAAACGCTGTCGAATGTTGAGGTCTGGAAAATCTCGACCGCCAGCACTGAAGCGGTACAACAGTTATGTGAACGTACCATGCAGCTGCAACTGAATGTCATGGATGGCGAATGGACCTTGATCGGTGATCAGGCCCAAGCTGTAATTGAATGGGAACAGTTACAATAACAGCCAATAAGGATGCAAGTCTCGGCTTGTATCCTGATTCAGAAATTGCGTATACCTGACAATAATAAAAATGAAACAGGGATAAATATATGCATCCGGATCTTTATCGTTTGCTCATTGCCCTCGGTATTGGTGCAATTATTGGTGCAGAACGCGAATATCGCAGTAAGTCTGCCGGTTTGCGGACTATGATCATGGTCAGTCTGAGTTCCTGCTTGTTCACGATTATGTCAATCAAAATTGGTCTGGATAGTCAGGATAGGATTGCAGCCAATATCCTTACTGGCTTGGGCTTTGTTGGTGCGGGAGTTATCTTTAAAGATGAAAACCGGATTTCAGGCATTACGACAGCGACAACCATCTGGATGACAGCAGCACTGGGCATGGCAGCTGGCGCGGGTTATGAATGGCTGAGTCTGTTTGCTACTTTTATTGTATTAATCGTGCTGATTTTTCTGATCTATGTCCAAGAGGGAATAGAAACTTTAAGTCAGGCACGAACCTACCGAATTATCTGTCCTTATCAACGTAAAACCTTAGAGCAATACGAAGAATTATTTAAAACTTATAATATGAAAGTCGTTCGCAGTGTGCAGCATAAAACGGAACACCGTATTAGTGGACGCTGGATTTTAATTGGCTCCGCCGAAAATCATAAAAAATTGACTAACTATTTACTGAATGATTCAAATATCCAGGAACTCAGCTTTTAATCCTTTAAGCCTCAAAGCTAAAGGAATTCTGTCTAATCCCGTTTATACTATGCGTATTTGCCAGAGAAAGGATATTGGTCATGACCAAAGAGCTAGAAATTATTGATTTGAAAGTGGGTGAAGGTAAAGAAGCGGTTAAGGGCGCGCTTATTACGACTCACTATACTGGCTGGCTAGAAGATGGCACCAAGTTTGACTCATCACTGGATCGTGGTAACTATTTTGAAACCGTGATTGGCACTGGCCGTGTGATCAAGGGCTGGGATCAAGGGATTATCGGTATGAAAGTGGGCGGTAAGCGTAAACTAATTGTGCCTGCTCATTTGGCTTATGGTGAACGTAAAATGGGGAATATCATCCCGGCCAATTCAAACCTGATTTTTGAAATCGAACTGTATGATGTTAAAACACGTGATTGATTCACTGAAATAAGCTTCATTCATTGTGATGAGTGAATGTTGAACGGGTGAAGTCATAGCTAGATGGACTTCATCCGATGAGCTACAAAAAAAGCTTTGCACTCCCTGCTATTCGACGTAGATTATAAGAAGAATAAAGCACTTTTCAGGAAAATACTGTCTTTGCAAAACATGATAAGGAATGTCTATTCTGTAATATTGATTTGGAGCATTAGCTGGGTCCTATTAGTGATGATTCCAGTTTTCGCCCAGGCATCTCTTGAATCTTCCTCTGTCACGCAGCACAGTCAACCGCATATTTCCGAAATTCACTTTACTGAAGATCATAGTAGCCAATTGCCCCAAAATTGGCAGTTTTATCCAAACCAGTTTATTACTGAACCAAGTTCCGTACTTACTCCGCAAGAGGTTCAATTACCCGCTTCATTTAAAGACCTGACCGGTTCAAATATTGGCTATGGAACCTTTATCGGACATTTCAAAATTCCATCAGAATTTATCGGACGTCGGATCGCCGTGCATATTCCGGCTGAATATGGTGCCTATCGAATCTATATCGATGGAAAATTTATTCTGCGGCATGGGGAAATTGCGAAAACAGCGGAAGAGCAGAGAAATGAAAGGGCTCCTCGAATCGGTTATTTTGTTCCTGAGAGTGAATATTTCACCATGAGTATTCAGGCCTCAAACTATACCCATCTGCATGGCGGGATTGAACAGCCTATACGCATTGGAACAGCCGGAACTATTAACCGTCAGTATCAGCAGCTTATGATGAGCATCAGTATAGTCTGTGGACTGGTGCTTGGGGTGGGTTTTTTTACGATTCTTTTTTCAATGTTTCGGGGTTCAACAGAACGCAATAGCAAAAGTATTTTTATCTTTGGCTTGTTCATTATTTTTCTGGCCCTGCATAACTTTTTTGCAGCGCCGTATGCCTATTCGATCGTGACTAAGCTCGGTTGGCTATGGGGAACACGCCTAGAATATCTGTTCACTTTCCTGGCGATTCTATTTTTCCTCAGTTATATGTACCTGTTTAATCAGCGCTATTTGCATCGATTTATTTATAGTGTTGCCGCAGGACTTTTACTACTGAACTGTGTCGTAACCCTGTTGATCGATCCGGAAAATTTTCAACGTCTGGCCTTGTATAGTGCGATTTTCGGGATAGTCGTGGTGGTCAATTTTATCTATGGCTTTTATCAGACTTTACATCATAAAGACAATTATTCGCGCTTGACTCTCTATGCGGTCATTTTTCTATGCCTGACCTTTATAAATGACTATTTATTGCTGATCAATGTGATTGAAAGTGTGCATCTGTCTTTTATCTCGACCAGTCTGTATGCTGTGATCATCATGTTTCAGCAGTCGCAAAATTATGCCCATCAAACCTATGCGACAGAGCAGTTGAATATGAATCTGAAAGAGTTAAATAATTCACTCGATCAGAAAGTCAAAGCACGTACCGAGCAATTACGTGAACTGAATGCCAAACTCGAACATCAGGTGAATATTGATGCTTTGACGGGTGCCTTTAACCGCCGTGCTTTAAATGACCAAATCCAGCAGCAGTTTTTATACTGTCAGCAACATCCACACAGTACACTGATTTTTGCCATGCTCGATGTCGACTATTTTAAAAACTACAATGATTATTATGGGCACTTAAAAGGAGATGAAATTTTACAGAATCTGGTCAAGGTCATTCAGACGGTACTCCCCGAATCCGCGTATTTAGCCCGTTATGGTGGAGAAGAATTTGCGATTCTACTTACTGATGTACCTGTCCAGCCAGCATTTCAATCTCTGGAAAAAGTCTTAATCAAGATTCGCGAACAGCAATTTGAACATTTAAATCGCACAGATGATAAATCCTATGTCACGGTCAGTATGGGCATTTCCTGGATGGATCAAACACATCCATATCCAGATATTCATGCACTGATGAAAGCGGCAGATGTACAGTTATATGCGGCTAAGCAGGCAGGGCGAGATCAACTTAAAATGACATAAAAAAGTTTTAATTTTAAAAAGCGTATTTATATAAATGATAATTTTCTTCATTTTCCGATTGAGGATTCGGTGAGAAAAATCCATTTTTTTGATAATAACTTAAAGCTGTTTGAGTCGATTGGACTTTAATTTTATGGATATTTTTACGCACTAAGGATTTGTGCATCTGATCAAAAAGCTGGGTGCCAACCCCGAGTCGCTGGAAACGTGCAGCCACATAGTGCATCAGGATTTCTCCAGTGTCACTGACCAGCAAAAAGCCGACAATCTGATCATTCAAAATATACACCCAACAGTCGTTATAAAGCATTTCCACAATTAACTGGGCGTGATTAAACTGCTCCAGCCAGCGCTGGATCACGCTGTCTTCACGTTGATGATCCAAAATACAGGATTGAATACTGTCGTGGATGACCTGAATTATTTGAGGTATATCTTGAATCTTCCCTTCACGAATCATAATTTTATTCATTTACTCGACCATAAAGAGGGACCTTTTATTTGAAGGAAAATGCTCAGAAAAACAAATACCAATCGTGTAGCTTTTTGAGTGCATTTGCTAAAGAACCAAGAGTTGATGATCGATTCTGTAGTGATTTGTCTGATTTATTTATCTTGATCAATATTGGCCTTCTGGTTTAATTCTAATTTTTAACAAGATTTTAGACTATCATTTCAAATTGAATAATGGGAAATAAGGCTCAACCGAAGAAAAAATCCAAGAAGATCTAAAAAAATCCTCATGTTTGCTGTACAAAAAATAGACTTGTGTTAAGTTAAAAGAAGATCGCCAAATCAAGAATTGGCAGACCGTGATAAAAATAAAATTAACCACACGAGATGATCAATGATTCTTAAATTCCTGATTTTTTCATGTCTAGCCCTGATAATTTATGCGATGTGGTTTATCGGCATGAAAATCTATAAAACCCAGCGTTATGTAAAAAGTAAACGTGTCAAAAAAGCGGACCCGATTTCCAGGAATGCTGAAGAGAATCAATCTGATTCTCAGGAAACCTTGCATGTGGTCGATGCCTATGAGCTGGAACTGTTTGATGACGTGGCGCAATTATTTTTCCAACATCAGGTTCAGATTCAGGATCGCAATGAAGCAGAGCAGTTACAGCAGGAATTGCTCCGTAAGATGCCGATGCATACCGGTACACAAATCCGTCAGATGGATTTAGGCGAATGGTCAATTTTCTGGAATTTTTATGACCAGTCACTGGAGTATTATGTCGGCCGTTATGGGGTATTTTATGCCCATGTCGACCGTTTCGGCGAGGAACACCGTCAGGAAATCCGAACCAATGTTCAACAGGCACGTTATGCTTAAGCAGCTAAATGCTTAAATGCTCTAGAAACTAAAATCAAGCTGCATATTTGAGTTGATGTAATTCGCTGAACTTGGTAAGCACTTCATCCCAGAGCTGTTCTGCGCCCTGACGGAAATAACCCATATGTCCCATATGCTTGAGTCCATAATCAGCTGCCTGAATATTGATATAATGCAACGGAGCCTGACGATAATGTTGCATAAAGGCTTGTCTGGATTCAGGTAAGGCCCAGGCATCATCAAGCGCGGCTACGGCATAAATAGGTGTTTTTACCGCGGCATAATGGGCATGCAGGTCTTTCAGTTCAGGATCGGCAAAGAAATAGGTCGGATTTTTACACCATTTGCGCCACTGACGATAAACATCACGTGGCAAGTCAGCGCCCATATTTAAACGGTTCCATGGCAAATAACCTGTCACTGCCACCATCGGTGGGAAAACAATATTCCAGATTACCTGAACCTTGATTCTTTCAGTTAAAGGCATATAACCATGCCAGCCAGCACCAGTGCCAAAGCAGTACATTGCTTCAATGCGATCATGATATTTGCTTAATCCCAAGGCCTGTCCGCCATAGGAATGGCCAATCATATAGATGTCCAGACCGGTTTGGCTGAGATAATCAATCGCAGCGCTGAGATCATATTGCCCCCAGTCCAGATAGGACATCTTAAAATTCTTTAACCGTTTAGGTGCAGAATCAGCCACCCCGCGATAATCAAAAGTCAGTACCTGAAAACCTGCATGTGCTGCATAATCGGCAAAGCGCCGGTAAAAAGCTTGGGGAACACCTGTCGCACAGGCGATGACAATATTGGCTTTGGCATATTCACTGCGGTAAAGCTTGCCGGTTAAGGTATAGCCATCTTCTGCCAAAAACTGCACGGTTTCAACCTGAACTTTTCCTTGTTGCATACTGGATATCCTTATACGTGGATTGAATCAGGGGAGGTGAATCTATATTATTTTTAATCTGATCTAAGCCATGATGTCAAAACTCACGAGTCGTAAATGACATCTATGCTTACCTATATGGCATGTAATCGCCTCATACAAAAGGAAGGGCTGCCTCATGCTGATTGATTTTCATCAGGCACAATTACAGAAATTTATGGCTTTAGCGACTCAGGTTGAAGCAGAACCGGAACACTATTTACAGTTTGATTCCGTTTCTGATTTTTATAAGGCCAGCTGGTTAAAGAAATTTCCTGCGGGTACGGTCTGGTATGCTTCCGGCCTAGATGATGGGGCAGAAGAATTTCATGCGGTCATTGAGTATCGTGAAGTTCAGCTTTTACTCAGCTGTGGACCCTGTATATCTGCAAAAATTGCCTGGAAACATTGACCTCAATGCCAATTTTTCTCAATAAAAAAATAATGACAGCCGATGTAAAATTGACTTAAATAGCTTATCTTCTCTGTCAGATGATTCATTTGACTTAATTTGAGTCCATAACCCCTAATAAAAATAAGGAAAATAGATATGGCCCACCAGTTTACCGTAAATGCAATTATTCGCGGTGTTTCGATTGATGAATTTAAACGTCTGGCAAATGACATCAGTTTGCATGAAGCGGTTTGTCATCGGATCCCTGCTCAAAATATGGAAATTCTGGTTTCAGAAAAGCAGGGACACCTGTATACCCTGAAACGTGCCTACAATCTGGATGTCAAAATCCCAGATATTGCCAAAAAACTGCTAAAAGATGCATTTCGCTTGCAACGTACCGATGTCAGCAATTTAGAAGAAATGACTTCTGTTGTGGAACTAGGTGCCAATCTGCCAATTGAAGCCAAATGTCAGCGTGCCGTTACAGGTGATGAACAGCAGATCCAGTTCCAGTTAAACTGGACGGTGAATGTGAAAGTGCCTTTGGTCGGTGGCATGCTAGAAAAACATGCCGAAGGTGAAATCCGTAAGTTCAGTGAAATCGAGATCAGCATCGTGGAAGATGAGCTACGCAAGAATCTGACAGCTTAAGCTCGTATTTTTACGATTAGAAAAAGAGCCTTTGAGTCAGGCTCTTTTTTATTTTAGGCTGTTTTTTCAAATTTGCTGCGGTAAAGCAGGGCAGTGAATAGGGTCACTAGACACACAGTCCAGATATAGTACAGGGCACCAATATTACTATACAGGCTCAACCATTGCACCAGTGGCAAGGTGATTCCACCTGCAATCGCATAGGCCAGATTATAGGAAAATGAAATTCCGCTGAAACGGATTTGTGCCGGGAACATTTTCACCATGCTATAGGACACCATGCCCACGGTTCCTGAGCTTAGACCGAGCAACATGTAAAGCATGAACACCGTTGACGCTTCAACATGACCCAGACTGTGATAAAAAATCCCGGCCATTGCCGCGACAAAAATAGAGCCAAGTAAAATGACCTTGCCTGCACCGAAACGGTCAGCCAGTACACCCGCAATAATGCAACCGAGCATTTGCATCAGGATCGCAGCACTTTGCATTTTGAATGCATCAGCACGTTCGAAGCCAAAACTAGCCCCCAGCAGATTCGGCATCGCCAGAATCAAGACCACCACACAGCCGGTCAGGAACCAGGTAAATAACATCCCGATGCCTACAGCAGTTTTGTGGCTTAACAGCACTTGCTTGACCGGTAATTCTTTAGAAAGCTCTTTTCGAGCTTGCATGGCTTTAAAAACTGGAGTTTCTTTCAAATAACTGCGCAGGTAAAGGGCAATAAAACCGAAAATCCCACCCAGAATGAATGGAACGCGCCAAGCCCAGTCTTTGATTTCCGCTTCAGTGAACTGAAGTGAAATAAATAACGACATTAGGGCACCAAGTAGAATCCCGAGCGATAGGCCGGCAGTCAGCAAACCATTGGCAATCCCAATTCGGCGTTCTGGCACATGCTCTGACACAAAGGTCCAGGCAGCCGGAATTTCACCGCCAATCGCAATACCTTGAATAACACGCATCAATAGCAGCAGTAATGGTGCAGCATAACCAATACTTTCAAAGGTTGGCATGATCCCGATCATGAGGGTCGGTAGCGCCATCAGCAAGATGGATAGACTGAATAGACGTTTACGACCGATCAGATCCCCAAAATGTGCCATCACCACACCACCGAGTGGGCGGAAGAAATAGCCTGCAGCAAAGATGCCATAGGTATTCAGCATGGCCCAAAATGGACTCAGGGTACTTGGAAAGAACAGTTCGGAAATTAGTTTGGCGTAGAACACATAAATGACAAAATCATAGAATTCCAGTGCGCCACCTAGGGACGATAGTCCGAGGGTGCGTTTATCAGCACGGCTCAGATAGGGTTGTGCATTCATGTGGTCGTTCCATTATTTAATATCCATGACTTGAATGCTGATTTTAAAGAAGGGTTATTTTCTTGAATAATCAATCTTTCTTTGTTTAATCTAAACTAAAAGTTATTAAAATTTGAACGAACGAAATTATTTGGAATATTTTGATTAATTATTTTCCTGTTAAGTGAAGTTTTTAAGGCAACCATAAGCTGGATTTCGACATACTACTTAAAACACAGCTTATCTTTTTTAGACGTATTTATTCATTTTAGTATGATGTTCATTCTGTAATTTTCCCTCTAAGATAGAGTTAAATGAAAAAAATACAGGATAGCGCGATGACAAATACCTTGGCGGTGGCACAGCAAGGTGAGGCCATTTTAACCCTAATTGCCAGTCCGGTCACACAGGCTGAATTTGACAGTGACTGGTTGCGGCAATTTAACAGCGCCTTGATGGAGACCATGCAACAACGTCAGGGCGTGGGCATTGCAGCACCGCAGGTTTATGTCTCTAAACGCATTATTATTGTCGCATCACGGCCCAATTTACGTTATCCAGACGCGCCGTATATGGAAGCTGTGACCATGATCAATCCGGAGATTATCAGTACTTCAGCTACACAAGTATTGGGTGAGGAAGGCTGTTTAAGTGTGCCCGAGCAAAGAGGGAGGGTAGTTCGAGCAGAAGAGATTCAGGTACGTTATTTTACGTTAGAGGGAAATGAAATGGTTCAAGTGTTCAAAGGCTTTCCGGCACGAATTGTACAGCACGAAATTGACCACCTGAATGGAATTCTATTTGTAGAGAAGCTTGCAGAAGCATAATTACTTGGTCTGAATTGCAGTGCCATAAGCAAAGACTTCAACCATACCGCCTTGCATGCCAAGTTCAGTCGTACTGAGGCGGATTCCCATAATCTGGTCAGCGCCCATTTTTTCTGCTTCCAGTTTTAACCGTACTATAGCTTCACGTCGTGCCCGTTCAACGACACTCTCATAACTGGTCAAACGACCACCTAACATGTTTTGCACATTAGCAATCGCATATTTAAAGTAATCATGTGAAATGACCACATTGCTGCTGATCATATGACCGGGGAATGTAGATTCGTTAAAACGGCTATTATTGACCCGGATATAAGCTAAACGCTGTTCCTGCTCATCCAGATATTGCAGATGCTTGCGCTCGTTATAGCGACCAAAACCGAAACCCACGCTGAACAGAATGGCAAAAATGACAATCTGTATAATCAATCCGTCCATGCATTAGTTCGCCTGTGGAAATGGATCAGGCAGTTTAGGCATGACTGGATCAGCGATGACTGCTGTGCCATAAACAAACAGTTCAGAAGCACCTTGGGCAATATTTGAGGTAGAAAAACGAATACCCACAATCGCATTGGCACCCATACTGCGAGCTTTTTCAATCATCCGGTTCATGGCTTCCTGACGGGATTCTTCCAGTAATTCGGTATAAGCGGTCAACTCGCCGCCGACAA
The DNA here is from genome assembly GCF_013417705.1 of Acinetobacter sp. YH12235. Lineage (NCBI taxonomy): Bacteria > Pseudomonadati > Pseudomonadota > Gammaproteobacteria > Moraxellales > Moraxellaceae > Acinetobacter > Acinetobacter sp. YH12235. The sequence goes on from NZ_VPDL01000001.1 coordinate 18,005, forward strand.
TATTTTTCAGGCCGGCCAGCAAATCACGTCCAACATGCTTACTGCGCACAGTACTGCCATAGACCACATCGATTTGCTGGCGAATGGTATGTCCCGGTACAGATTCCAGATTGCTTAGTAACATTCATATCCCTAAATTAGAAAAAATACTTTGATTATTATTACACTTAAAATAGATAGTTTAGTCATTATAAATTTCTTCAGATGACTCAGGCAGCTGGGGTAAATACTTTGTTTGGATCACCCCTTGAGCTGACCAATAGGGAAGTTCAAGTTCAGTAATACCTTCTGCATAAGAAGCCAATTCATACAATGGATAGACAAATACAATTCCATTGGCATTGAAATAGAAATTATCACTTACTTCAAATGCATTTTGCTCAATATGATGTTGTTCAAGCCACTCACGATTATGTTCGTAAAGTTCAGTTTTGAGTTTTTCTTTGCTTGCAGGTGCCAAAATATCATTCAGGCTTAAACGCTGCTTGGTATTGAGATCAAAAATAACGTAGTCACTATGATGCATACCATGTGCAGCGCCTGCTGGGTAATATTCGGAAAAGTATGTAAAGTTTGCGATATTGTAATGCTGACCGATATAACGTACAGCAGTGGTACTGTAGTTGGTTGATGGCATTTCAGGATCAAGAGTGACCTCTACAGCAGGTGATTTGTCGAAAGCTTCAGCATGGTCTTTTTGTAAACGCTCCAAAAAATATTGGTTTAACCAATTTACATTCGTTTTCACTGTTTGCAGATGATATTTAGTGCAACTGGCAAACTCATCCTCACTGGCTGGATGGCATACTTCATTTTTACTGAGCTGTACACGTTCAGTTTTAGCCTTAATCAACGGTAAGCTTTCTTTTTCAGCGACGGTTTCCGCTGTTGGTTCAGGTTTTGAATCTACTGTATTTTTTTGTTGGCATGCGGTTAAGAAAATTGAACTTACCAAGGCAGATAACAATATTTTTTTCATCGATTTACATTTTATAAAGTGTTAAGTCTCATCCAATTGAGTATACAGATTTCTTGATTCAATAAAATATATCGGCTATTGGACCAACGTATAAAAAAAGCCCACCGAAGTGAGCTTTTCTGAAAAAGAGATTAAGCTTATTTTGCCTGTTCGGCACGACGCTGTTCGGTCACAGACGGGCGATACGGTACGGTGTCTGAAGTGTTAACTTTCAAACCACCACCAAGACTCTTGTACAGCTCAACCTGGCTGTTCAGATTCGCCTGTTCAAGTAATAACAAACCTTGTTCCGCTGCATATGAAGCACGTTGTGCATCCAGTACAGTCAGATAGCTGTCAATACCGGCACGGAAACGTGCTAGAGACAGGCGGTAAGTCGTGTTAGTCGCATCAACCAGACGGCGTTGAGCAGCAATACGGTCACCAATATTCTGACGTACCGCCAGGGCATCATTCACTTCACGGAATGCAGTCTGAATGGATTTTTCATAATCTGACAGCGCAATTTGCTGATCTGTTTCAGAAATACGAATATTGGCCTGACGTGTACCCCAATCGAAAATTGGAATATCCAGACTTGGGCCTATAGACCACGCAAAACTGCCAGATTTGAACAGATCACCCAGATCCGCAGATGCAAAACCTGCAGAACCCGTCAGACTGATGGTTGGGTACAGACGTGCACGGGCAGCCCCAATATTGGCACCTGCCGCAGACAGACGGTATTCAGCTGCACGTACATCCGGACGGTTAATCAGCAGGTCACTTGGTAAGCCTGCACCTAGGGCCGCATTAGAGGTAATGCGGGTAACACGTTGTGCCGGTAACAGGTTGGCCGGTACGGGTTGACCTACAAGCAGATTTAACAAGTTTTGTGCCTGAGCCACCTGGGTGCGATAGTTGGCAACATCATTACGTGCAGTTTCAACAGAAATCTGTGCCTGACGTACTGGAAGTTCGCTATCGATCCCCACATCAAAACGTTTCTTGTTCAGGTTGTAAGATTCAAGCTGGGCTTTCAGCGTTTGCTCAGCCAGCGCCAGATTGGCATTGGCAAATGAGTAACTCAGCCATGCTTGGGCCACCTGACCGATCAGAGAAATCTGAGTCGCATCACGCGCACTTTGAGTCGCCAGATAAGTATCCAGTGCATTGTCACGCAAGCTACGCACACGACCCCAGAAATCCAGCTCAAATGCAGTTACGCCTAGACCGACATTATAAGTCGTTACAGCGCCACGGCTTTGCGGGTTGTTACTGCCAGTATCCTGACGTAACACGCTGCCGCTCGCACCAATGGTTGGCAGGCGGTCATTTTCAGAAATCTGATAAGCCTGTTGGGCACGCTGAATGTTTAATGCGGCAGTACGCAAATCACGGTTATTGGTCAATGCCAAGTCCAGTACCTGTAACAGGCGCTGGTCAGCAAAGAATTCTTTATAACCCTGTTCTGCTACAGAAGTACCTGAAGCATTGGTATAACTGCTTGGGATATTTGCCTCTGCAACGGGCTCTGGGCCACGCATGCTTTGACATGCAGTCAAAGCAAGCGCGAGGGCAGATACCGCAATGCTACGACCTGTAATAGACCATATATTTTGCATTACGACTAGTACTCCTGATTTTGTTGTTTTGGTTTGTATTTAAAGATACTTCGAATCCACACGTAGAATACAGGAATAAAGAAGATACCTAAAAGCGTCGAACTGATTACACCACCGAGGACACCGTAACCGACAGAGTGCTGGCTACCCGCACCGGCACCTGAAGCAAGTGCTAGTGGAAGTACACCAAAACCGAAGGCAAGGGTGGTCATGATAATTGGACGTAAACGCATTTTTGCCGCATGCAGGGTCGCATCAAACAACTCTTCGCCCTGTTCCTGCAGCTCTTTGGCGAACTCCACAATCAAGATTGCGTTTTTCGCAGAAAGACCAATTACGGCGATAATCGCTACCTGGAAGTAGATGTTATTCGACAGGTTCGGGTCTTTAAACAGAATCATACCGCCAAAGGTCAATAGTAATGCACCCACGATACCTAGTGGTACAACCAGAAGAACCGAGAATGGAATTGACCAGCTTTCATACAATGCAGCCAGACATAGGAACACGATCAACAGTGAAAGCGCGTACAAGAATGGTGCTTGTGCGCCAGACTCACGTTCTTCCAGAGACAGACCAGTCCATTCATAGTCGAAACCTTGCATGCCCATTTCAGGAAGCTTGGCAATGATTTCTTCCATTGCGCGCATTGCATCACCTGAGCTCACACCCGGTGCTGGTGTACCCTGAATGTTCATCGCAGATACGCCGTTATAGCGTTCCAGACGAGGCGAACCATAGGTCCATTCGCCGGTTGCGAATGCCGAGAACGGAACCATTTCGCCACGGTTGTTACGAACATACCACTGGTTCAGGTCTTCCGGCATCATACGAGAGCTGGCTTCACCCTGAACGTACACTTTTTTCACACGACCACGGTCAAGGAAGTCGTTAATGTACGAACCACCCCACGCCATGCTCATGGTGCTGTTAATTTCAGAAATGCTGACACCTAAAGCACCGGCTTGTGCATGATCGACAATCACACGGTACTGCGGGTTATCTTCCTGACCATTTGGACGGACACCTGCAAGACGTTTGTCTTGTGCAGCCAGACCCAGAACAGTATTACGCGCTGCTAAAAGTTGCTCATGGCTTTGACCACTTGCTGCTTTTAACTGCATGTTAAAGCCGGCAGACACACCCAGTTCAGGCATCGCTGGCAATTGTAACGGCATGATGTAAGACGCATCTTTCACAATCATGTTCAGTGCCATACCACGTTGGATAATTGCACCGACCTGTGATTCTGGTGTGGTACGTTCAGACCAGTCTTTTAGTTTAATAAATGCCAGACCAGCGTTTTGACCTACACCTGTGAATGAGAAACCAGCCACACTGAAGACAGATTGGACATGATCTTTTTCATTTTCCAGGAAGTAACCGGTCATGGTATTGATGACCTTATCGGTACGTTCTAGGGTTGCATTTGGTGGCAACTGTACCAGCGTCATCACGACACCTTGGTCTTCATCAGGTAAGAATGAAGAAGGAAGTTTCTGGAAGATCAGCACAATAATCCCGATCACCACCGCATAGATGATACCGGAGAAAATCTTGTGGTGGGTCATACGATTGACACCGCCCTGATATTTCACAGAAACACGGTCAAAGCTATGGTTAAACCAGCGGAAGAAACGCGCAGCCGGGTTGTTGCTTTGCGGCTTGTTCGGATCATGCTGTTTCAGAATGGTCGCACACAGGGCAGGGGTAAAGGTTAAGGCCACCACCAGAGACAGAACCATTGCTGTGACCAGCGTGATTGAGAACTGGCGATAGATAACCCCTGTAGAACCACCAAAGAATGCCATTGGTACGAATACTGCAGACAGTACAGAGGTAATACCGATCAGCGCACCAGAGATCTGTTTCATCGACTTTGCAGTCGCGCTCACAGGATCAAGATGCTCTTCAGCCATGACACGTTCAACGTTTTCAACCACAACGATCGCATCATCGACTAACAGACCAATTGCAAGAACCATCGCAAACATGGTCAAGGTATTGATCGAGAAGCCGAAGATATTAATGATTGCAAAAGTACCTAATACAACCACTGGAACGGCCATGGTTGGAATAATCGTTGCACGCCAGTTCTGCAAGAACAGGAACATTACGATGAAGACCAGAATGACCGCTTCAATGAGAGTATGAACCACCGATTCAATCGATAACTGAATGAATGGTGTGGTATCAAATGCCAGTGTATCTACCATCCCTTGAGGATAGTTCGGACGTAACTGTTTTAAACGCTCTTCAACTGCTTCAGCGGTATCCAGCGCATTGGCACCAGTTGCAAGTTTAATCGCAACACCGCCAGCTGGTTTACCGTTAAATTTAGAATCAAACTGGTAGTTGTCTGCACCCAGTTCTACACGTGCGACATCGCCCAGACGGACTTGAGCACCTGAAGTGGTATTTTTCAAGAAGATGTTTTCGAACTGTTCAGGTGTTTGCAGCAGACTTTGCGCATTCACCGTCGCATTCAGCACCTGACCTTCAATCTGTGGCGCACCACCTAATTGACCGACAGCCACCTGAGCGTTCTGGGTACGGATTGCCTGAGCCACATCACTTGGAGTCACTTGCAGACTAGCCATTTTGGCTGGATCCAGCCAGATACGCATTGCATAAGAACCACCAAAGACCTGAACTTCACCAACCCCGGCCACACGGCTTAAAGGTTCAGAAATATTTGAGTTCACATAGTCTTTAATGTCATCTGCAGTCAGGCTGCCATCAGGCGAATAGAAAGCTAATACCTGAAGGAAGCTGGCACCAGATTTGGTAACACGTACACCCTGACGTTGTACATCATCAGGCAAAAGTGCAGTCGCTGACTGTAACTTGTTTTGTACCTGTACCTGTGCGATATCAGGATCGACACCCTGTTCAAAGTTTAAGGCGATGGATGCCTGACCGTTACCGGCACTGTTCGAAGAAATATAACGCAAGCCATCCAGACCGTTCATCTGCTGCTCGATGATCTGCGTTACTGTATTTTCTACAGTCGCTGCAGATGCACCCGGATAAGTCGCAGAAATGGTGACTGTCGGTGGCGCGATCGTCGGATATTGAGCAATTGGCATTTTGCTGATGGTCAAAATACCCGCCAGCATAATTACCAATGCAATCACCCATGCAAAAATCGGGCGATGGATAAAGAATTGAGCCATGAACCATTACTCCTTATGCATTTGCAGCAGGTTTTTGTTCAGGTTGTTTCTTTGCATCATCTGCCTTTTTTGCATCTGCTGCAGGTTGCTGTGCAGCTGGTTGAGCAGCACCTTGTGGGGCAGCCGCTTGAGGTTGATAAGGTTTAGGCACCACTTGCTGTTCAGGTTTTACCTTAGCAATACCGTCAACAATCACTTTATCACCCGGATTAAGACCTTCGGTTACGATCCAGTTGCTGCCTTGAGTCCCGACTGTCGTTACTGGACGTGGAGTCACTTTATTATCAGCACCCACCAGCATCGCCATGGCTTGACCAGTAGGCGTACGGGTTAACGCCGCTTGTGGAATCATGAAGGCATTTGGAATTTCACCCTGTACGATTTGCGCTGTGGCAAACATACCTGGCAGAAGTAAATGGTTCTTGTTCGGGAATACTGCACGTAAAGTCACAGTACCTGTTTCAGGGTTCACGCTGGCATCCGAGAATGCAAGACGGCCTTCGACAGGGTAGATGCTGCCATCTTCAAGCTTTAACTTCACTTTGGTGTTGTTTGAGCTGTTGAGGTTGCCTTTGCTTAGCTGTTGACGCAGGCGCAGCAGTTCAGCACTGGATTGGTTGATATCTACATAGATTGGATCTAGACGCTGAATCGTAACCAGTGGTTCTGTCTGATTTGCAGTCACTAACGCACCCGCCGTAATCGAAGAACGGTTAGTTTGACCAGAAATCGGGGCACGTACGGTTGAATAGCCCAGGTTGATTTCAGCATTACGTAAAGTTGCACGGTTTGCATTCAAATCAGCTTCAGCCAGTTTGACCTGTGCTGCAATGTCATCGTATTCCTGTTTAGAAATGGCATTGGTACCGACCAGTTGACGGTAACGGCCTTCTTTAACACGCAATACACCTAGATTCGCTTCAGCACGGGCAATCGCAGCACGAGCATTATCGACAGTAGTACGGTTAGTGCTTGAATCGATTTCATACAGTGCCTGACCTTCACGGACATAGCTACCTTCAGTGAATAAGCGTTTAAGCACCACACCACTAGCCTGTGGACGTACTTCAGAAATCTCAAATGCTGTTGTACGACCTGAGAGCTCTACAGACTGCTCGACACTTTGTGGCTGTGCAACAAGAATACCGACTTCAGTCGGTGGCATTTGCTGCTGAGCACCAGCTTGCTGGCCCTCTTTAGGATCTTTGCTACAACCAACAAGTGCAAGACTTGTTGCTAATGCGCAAGCAGTCAGGGCGGGTGCCCAAAGCTTTGCAGACATCATTGTTCCACCTCAATTGGATTCTTATCTAAATTTTTTTATTTGTGAGCCGTGCAATATCTGATCCAGACCATATACCACAACGAAATCCAAATAAAACTTATACTCCAGCCGGATATGACATCTGAAGGAAAATGTACACCTAGATAAACTCTTGAAATACCCATAATCAGCATCCATGCACCTGCACCCATCCAGATGATGGTATGTCGGGGATGTTGCCGATATATGAATATTGCCAGACAGCCGAGACAGGCTGCATAGACGCTATGGGCACTCGGGAAGGAGCTTCCATAGCTTTCAACCAGATGAAAAGACTCTGCTGGTCGAGGTCGGGCAATACTGAATTTTAAAAGCCAGCCTAGGAGAATTCCTCCGATAATTCCGATACATATAAAAATTACGCTTGCATACTTTTTATACCACAGTAGAAAAATACACCATAGTGTGGATAAAAATAATACAAATGGCATGCCACCTATCACTGATAAGGACTGATTAATTTGATTTAAAAATTCTGTGCGATAGCCGCTAATCCATTCTATTGCAAGCACATCTAACTGGCTTAAAGTTGCAATATCAAGAAATAACACACTGAAAATTAAAAATAAAATTCCGACAATAAGTAACAAGTAATGCATGCCAAAAATCCTTGTCCTTTTAACCGTTATTCAACCGGTTAACTGTCTGCGCTAAAGTGTACTTGCCAGTACACTTTTTTTCAAGAGTGCGTATTTTATGCAAATTCCATTTTTTATTTATGGGATTTTGTACCTAAATGCCCAAATATTCTCGCAATTTTACAGTTTTGTGGATGTATGATTTTCGTCAATTTCAATGGTTTGCTTCGGCGGCCAGAAAAACTCACTTGGGCGAGTAAGAAAGTGGGTCATGACCAGTTTAGCGAGCGGTTTCCATTGTTCGAAACGCACCCGTCGTGCGCGTAATGCCACAATAATGGTCAGGCTAAAACTTACAAAAAGGTTAGTCAGGCCAATCAGCAGAACACCCAAGAAAGAGATAATGATGAGTCCAATATCTGGACCATTGATATTGATCAGTCCTTGGATAAAGTTGGCAGAGGCAAAGGCAATATGACGAATATCTAAAGGCAGACCGAGAATGAAACCGATGGTACCCATACTGCCCAGCATAACCCCAAAAATAAAATTACCCGCCAGTGCACCCAGATTACGTTCAATATAATCGGCAAATCGATGTAAACGTTCTTGTCCCATCAGTTGCGACAGGCGCACATGAGCTCTCAGACGAGGACCAACCTTCCGATACACTGCCATATTATCGAAATAACCGGCTAATAGGCCTGACAGGAACAAACATACTCCAGCCACTGCTGCATGAGGAATTGCCAAAGAAGTAAATGGATTCAGGTCATATAAGGTTTTAGCTGCTTTGGCATGCGTCATTAATGGCTCATGTAGGGCAAACTCCCACATCAGGGCAATCAGTGCTGCAACCGGGATTGCGATTGAAATGTTCCCAAGAATCGCGACAAACTGGGTCCGAATGATATTCACAATCAGTGCAGCCAGTTCAGCAATCTGGGCGGTTTTCGAACCCTTACGCTGTTGTACGGTAGAAGCCAGTGCAGCTGCGGTCATCGCCGGCTGTTTGGTTGCAACGGTAAAGTGCAGCACATGAATGAGCATAAAACCGAGCGAATAGTTCATGCTATAGCTAAAGGCTTGCATTAAAGGTGCCATGGTGACACGCGCCATTAAAACTTTCAGCGAAGCCATAAAAGCAATGATGACACCGGCACCGGCTGCCGATTTGTACATGGCCAGAAAGCCTTGCTTGTCGGTACTTACGTAATGTTCACCAGTCTTACTGGCATTTTCAGTTACCTGCAAAGCCAGGAGTTCACTATTGGTAGTCAGTAAGGCACGTACACTGCGTTCGCTATAAATCGCTTCGGTAATATCTGCGATAAACAGACCAATGGACTGGTAACGCAGGTCATCGTCATCCAGCACCATATTCAGCAGGATTTCAATCCGTTCCAGACACTGTTCCAGCAAGGCCAGCATATAGGTCAGGCTGACACTGACCCCAATCCGTTTGGTAGAGCGGCGAATTTTGGCAACAACATCATGACACTGCTCCAGCATCACCAGGGCTTGCGAGGCATCTGGCGGTGTAATCGCATCCACCAGTTCTACAGTGTTATAGCGTTTTTTATATTCCTGGATAAATTCAATAATCTCACGGTTTTGCACCAGAAAAGGTGATTCATATTCCATGAGCTCAGGCTGGGCATTGATAAATTCAGGATGCAAACCGATCCCACTCACGCGGTAGGACAGAATGGTTAGTGCTTTAATGATCTGATCTTTGATTCGGGTTTTTTCTACCTGATTAGAATGACCCTGATTCACAACAGCAAAAAGTCGCTGCCAATCCGCTTCATCAAAATAATCCAGCCAGTATTTATCGGTGCGTAAATAGAAAATTTTGCGGAACAATTCCTGAAGCTGCAGATGATCTGGAATCACCGGCAGGATATGCGCTCCGATTCGCTGATTCAGCTGGTTCCAGAAACCATCCAAAGAAAGAATCCCGGTATCGGAAAACAGGCTGGCTTGTTTATAACGATTGATAACTCTTAAAGTGAAACTTTGTAAGGTTAAGACTGCATTGGGAGTGAGCAGTAAAGCCCGGATAAATGCATTAAATTTTGTTTCGATTTCTTCTGTATTTCTGCTGTCTTCTGGGCGTATACGTTCTACAAGTTGGATGAGCAGATTCTCATCCAGCACCGCTTGTGGTTGTTCAAGCTGGTGCTGCATGCTTTGAAAAATATCAAGAAAATTAATATGCATAGGCGAGGTAAGCGGCTATTGAATCCGGTGAAGAGCCAGTTTGGCTAGATTAACGAGGGCCTGACGATACTCTGAATCGGGTAGTGCATTCAAGGCTTGAATTGCAATTTCTGTTTCTTCAGTTGCACGCTGGCGGCAATAATCCAAGGCGCCAGAATCATTTACGATCTTGATGACTTCTGCCAAATGATCTGTTCCGCCCGTTGCAATACTGCGACGGATAATTTCATGTGATTCACCTGTAGTATTCTTCATGGCAGCAATCAATGGCAGGGTCGGTTTGCCTTCCATCAGGTCATCACCGATGTTTTTACCTAGGGTTTCAGCATCAGATGTATAGTCCAGAATGTCATCAATAATCTGGAAAGCATTACCGAAGTGACCGGCGAATTTACGTAACGGTTCACGGAACTCAGTCTTGTCGGAAAGAATAGCGGCACCTTCGGTCGCCAGTTCAAACAGGCGAGAAGTCTTGCCATGAATAATGCTCAAATAGGTTTCTTCTGAGGTTTCTGGCTGATGTTGCGATTGCAGTTGCAGAACTTCGCCTTCGGCAATTTCGCAGGTACCCGTAGAGAAGTCTTTGAGCAGGGTCATATTGTTAAGGTCGACCAACAAATCAAAGGCACGCGAAATTAGGAAATCACCCACTAGCACAGCTGTCTGATTGTTCCAGGTGGCATTAGCGGTTGGACGGCCACGGCGTAAGCCTGACTCATCCACAACATCATCATGAACTAGAGTTGCCGTATGCAACATTTCGATAATGGCGGCCAGTTTGCGATGTTGTTCCAGTTCTACGGCACCACAGGCTTTTGCTGCCAACAGGCACATGATGGGGCGCATACGCTTGCCGCCAGCTTCAACCACATGCTTGCTGACCGCCATCACCAGCGCTACTTTTGAGGTAATTCCTTCGTTAATGAATGTGTCCATCGCAGCAAAGTCGTTAGCAACAGGAGCGAGAATATCTTGCTTAAAGTCGATGGCCATGTGAAAGAAAACCTCTAGTTTGGTAAATCGCAGCGGGTAGTTTAACAATTTATAACATGAGTGAAAGCTAAGAAAAGCACAAACTCCACTAAAAATCAGCTTTTTATAGCACTTCTTTGAGTTTAGCCTAAATTTTGACATTTAAAAAATGAACAATATCTTTCCGCTAAAGTTTTTTTCTAAACATTCTCAGGCAGCTGGAAAACTCGGAATTGAGCAGCGTTTTTTGGTCAGTATATCCGGTATTAATCTTTGATTTTGAATGAATAATTTAATGATTTATAGGCTTTGTAATGGAGTTCATGATTATTTCCTTAAAATGGCTTGTTGTTTCTTATAATATCCCTTAAAATCTTTGCCCTTGTATAACCCCCAGTGGCGCGCGTTTTAAGATCGATATATTCCTTTATCGGCACGTCGACACGGGCATGTTTGGAGTACATTATGTACGCAGTAATCCAAAGCGGTGGTAAACAGCACCGTGTAGTTGAGGGTGAAACCCTTAAAGTTGAATTATTGAAAGCTGAAACTGGTTCAACAATTACGTTTGATGACGTACTTATGCTTGTAAACGGTGATAGCATTCAAATCGGTGCTCCAGTTGTAGCTGGCGCTAAAGTAACTGCAGAAGTAGTTAGCCATGGTCGTCACGACAAAATCCGCATCATCAAAATGCGTCGTCGTAAGCACTACCGTAAACAACAAGGTCACCGTCAATGGTTCACTGAGTTGAAAATTACTGGTATCTCAGGCTAATTACTAGGAGTAAATAGACATGGCAACTAAAAAAGCCGGTGGTTCGACTAAGAACGGTCGTGATTCGAATCCTAAGATGTTAGGTGTTAAAGTTTACGGTGGCCAAACTGTAACTGCAGGTAACATCATCGTTCGTCAACGTGGTACTGAATTCCACGCTGGTCAAAACGTAGGTATGGGCCGTGACCATACATTATTTGCTACTGCTGATGGCGTAGTAAAATTCGAAGTGAAAGGTCAATTTGGCCGTCGCTACGTATCTGTTGAAGCATAATTTGCTGAAATAGAAAAAAGACCCACAGTTTCTGTGGGTTTTTTTATGCATGAAGATTTATCGGCTTATAAAGCTGTGACAGCGAATGTAAATATCACTATTGAATCTTCATCATGATGAATAAAAACAGGAATTCTGCATTAATAACAATACAAAACTTCTTATTTTCTATCATCTTAGTTCGAGAAATTGGTTTAATATGAGCCATTAGATAAATAGCAATATGCAAATACAAAAAGGTGAGATTATGAGTATGCTTCGTAAAACTGTATGTGCCATAACAATCGGTACGGCGACACTGGCACCTGTCATGAGCACGACTGTATTTGCCGCAACTGCAGCGACGGAGCAGCAAGCTACTGCGAATCTGGTGAAACAGCTCAGCAATATCCGTAGCTTAACTGCAAATTTTGAACAAACCACTAAAGTCACGAATCCGAAAGCGACCCAGAAAAAAGGCTTAACCGCCCAGCACATGAACCAGACCTTTAAAGGTGTGATGAAGGTGGCGCGTCCAGGTAAATTCTACTGGGAAACTTCTAGTCCATCTAAACAGACCATTGCCACTACAGGTAAAACCGTATGGATCTATGATCCAGACTTGCAGCAAGCAGTGCGTCAGAGTCTAGACGATCAAGTGGCAAATACACCGGCATTATTATTGTCCGGCAATACCAGCCAGATTATGCAATCTTATCGCGTAACTCAGCCGAATAAAGCTAAAACCTATTACACGCTTTATCCGAAAAATACCGATGGGGTGTTTGAAAGCCTGACTATTAGTTTTGGTGCGAACAAAGCGCCTAGCTTGATGATTTTGCAAGATTCCTTAGGCCAGACTACGAATATTAAATTTAGTAATGTAAAACTGAATACCACGATTCCGGCATCTACGTTTAACTTTACTCCGCCAAAGGGCACAGACATTATTGATCAGTAAGCATCAATACACCCTAAATAAAAAAGCAACCTTCGGGTTGCTTTTTTTTGTTCCTGATCGGGATGGATTTGGAGTCATTACAAGGTTAGCGTATATCTGGAAGTTCGGGCGTTTTAGAATAAACAAAAGTTGAGTCAATGAAATTGCAAAATTTTAGGAGCTCAGGATGAAAATGACTTCATGTAAAATAGGCTGGATCGATTGTATCTTATGTCTGAATCTTGGGCTATTTGCCTGTCAGCCTCAAACCTCTTCAGTCACTACATCCGCGCAATCAGAAGACACGGGGCAAATTCAGTCCAAAACAATTCCGGTTAAAGATGCTAATCAGGTCGTGTGTGAAATCGAAGGTTGTGTGCGTTTTGATTTGCAGACTGTAGATACCAATATCAGCTGGATTGATCAGTATTTTATGGAGCGGATCCAGCGTACTGAGCCGGTCGCTTTTAGCAAAGTGACCAGTAATAAAATTAAAGCAAAGGATGAGCCGAAATTTATTGATCAGCGTTCCATTCAGGTGAGTTACCTGAATCAGCATGCTCATCTAGCTACTTTTATCTTCAAAACTACTCATCAGCCTGAACGTGCCCAGTCACAATCTCATAGTGAATATGTCAATCTAGATATAAAACAGAAGAAACGTCTAGCTCTTCATCAGGTTGTGCGCGGTAATACAGATGAAAAACTGAAACAGGCTCTATATCAAGCAAATAAAGACTGGCTAGATCGCTATCAAATCACCCAGCAGAAATTAGCATTGAGCGACAATTATTATTTTGACGGTCAGGGCTTGGTACTGGTTTATCCGGCAGGTGAGTTGAGTAAGCCAATCAGTGACATGGCAGAATTAAAAGTACCTTATACAGCATTAAGCGAGATCATCCGGCCTGAATATTTATCGCTTCTGCCTCAAACAAGCCTTTAAATATTGCGCTAATAAACTCCAGCCGGTAGGTCAGTCACTGTATTTTTTGACGTTAAGAGCTTACACTATAGCCAGTTTTTTTCTTATCCAAAGATTGGCTATGATCGACCCGAAATTACTTAGAAATAATATTGAGGCTGTAAATTTAGCCTTGGCAAAACGTGGTGTTCAACTGAATGTTGAGGAGTGGGCATCATTAGAAGCTCGACGTAAAGAGATTCAATCCAAAACTGAATCCTTGCAAGCTGAGCGTAATGCCGGTGCCAAGCAAGTGGGTCAGATCAAAAAAGCAGGTGGCGATGCCTCTGAAATTATGGCACGCATGTCTGCGATTGGTGATGAAATTAAGGCTGCTGAAGCTGCTCTGGCTGAACTGCAAGCTGAACTGGAAGAAAAATCACTGTCTATTCCAAACCTTCCAGATGAATCTGTACCTGAAGGTAAAGATGAAAATGACAATGTGGAAGTCCTGAAATGGGGTACACCACGCGAATTTGATTTTGAAATCAAAGACCATACTGACTTGGGCGAAATGATGGGCGGTCTGGAATTTGAAACTGCGACCAAACTGACCGGTTCACGTTTCAGCGTTCTGAAAGGTCCTTTAGCGCGTCTGCAACGTGCGATTACCCAGTTTATGCTGGATACGCATACCACTAAAAATGGCTATACCGAAGCCTATGTTCCTTATTTGGTGAATGCAGATTCTCTACGTGGTACTGGTCAATTACCAAAATTTGAAGAAGACCTGTTCAAGCTGCAAGGTGAGAAAGAATTCTACCTGATCCCTACGGCTGAAGTGCCTGTAACCAACTTCGTGCGTGATGAAATCATTGATGCTGACCGTCTGCCACTAAAATATGCAGCACATACCCCATGTTTCCGTAGTGAAGCTGGCTCTTATGGCCGTGATACCCGTGGTTTGATCCGTCAGCACCAGTTTGACAAAGTTGAGATGGTGCAGATTGTAAAACCTGAAGACTCTATGCAGGCACTGGAAGAGTTGACTGGTCATGCAGAAGGTATTTTGCAGGCATTAGGTCTGCCATACCGTAAAATCATTCTGTGTGGTGGTGATATGGGCTTTGGTGCATGCAAAACCTATGACCTTGAAGTCTGGGTGCCAAGTCAAAATACGTATCGTGAAATTTCATCTTGCTCAAATATGTGGGACTTTCAGGCACGCCGTATGAAAGCGCGTTACCGTGCTGACCAGAAAAAAACTGAATTCGTGCATACGTTGAATGGTTCAGGCCTGGCTGTAGGTCGTACTTTACTGGCGGTCATGGAAAACTATCAACGTGCTGATGGTTCAATTGAGATCCCTGAAGTACTGCGTCCGTATATGGGTGGTGCAACTTATATCGACTAAATGTCGGTGTATGCACCAAAATGTGCATGAAAATTGCTTAGACAGTCAGATTTAAAACTTTTTGAGGCATTTTGTGGATATCTTTCCAATCTCGTTAAAGTTGCAACAGCAACCTTGTCTGATTGTCGGTGGTGGACATATTGCATACCGTAAAGCGGTATTGCTACAGAAAGCAGGGGCAGTCATTTCGGTGGTTGCCCCTGAGATCGAAGCGAGTCTGCTTGAGATTGTTCAAGCGACCGCCGGTCAATATGTTCAGGCACCTTTCAATTCTGAAATTCCTCTACGTTCCTACCGTCTGGTGATTGCAGCGACCAATGATGCTCGAGTCAACCGTCAGGTGTTTGAAGACTGTGAAGCTGAAAATGTGCTGGTCAACAGTGTTGATGATCCACCACATTGCCGTTTCATGGTACCAGCGATTATCGACCGCTCACCACTGATTATTTCAGTCGCGAGTAACGGTACTTCACCGGTATTGTCCCGTCAGATCCGTACTCAGCTTGAAGCTACCATTCCGCATGGTATGGGTAAACTGGCTGAGTTCTCTGGTAAGTGGCGTAGTGCAGTTAAAGCCAAGATCACTAATCCCGATGAACGCCGTATCTTCTGGGAAGATTTATATGCCAGTCCTTTGAAAGAACAGGTATTTAATGACAATCTGGCTGAAGCTGACCGTCTGATTGAACAAGCTTTAAATGAATGGCAAAAGCCAAAAGGTGAGGTTTATCTGGTCGGTGCTGGACCGGGTGATCCAGAGTTATTGACGCTAAAAGCCTTACGTTTGATGCAACAAGCCGATGTGGTGATCTATGACCGTTTGGTCTCTGCACCAATCATGGATCTCTGTCGCCGTGATGCAGAGAAGATCTATGTCGGTAAGGCGCGGTCTAATCATGCAGTGCCACAAGAAGGAATTAATGCCTTACTGGTGAAATATGCCAGCGAAGGCAAGCGCGTTTGTCGTCTAAAAGGCGGTGATCCGTTTATCTTTGGCCGTGGCGGTGAAGAGATTGAAGAGCTGTTTGCTGCTGGCGTGGCCTTTCAGGTCGTGCCTGGCATTACTGCAGCTTCAGGCTGTTCAGCTTATGCTGGTATTCCGCTCACTCATCGTGATTATGCGCAAAGCGTGCGCTTCCTGACAGGTCATTTAAAAGAAGGTTCACCAGAGCTGCCTTGGAATGAACTGGTCTATGAAAACCAGACCTTAGTACTGTATATGGGACTGGTTGGACTGGAAAAAATCTGTGCACAATTGATTGAGCATGGTCAGCGTCCAGATATGCCAGTAGCCCTAGTCTCAAAAGGCACCACACCAGAGCAAAAAGTCGTGGTGGGAACGCTCCAAGATATTGCATCGAAAGTGAATGAGCACCATATTCAGGCACCAACCTTGACCATTATTGGTGAAGTGGTGCGTTTACGTGAAAAATTGAAGTGGTCCTAAACGGCCATTGGACTCCCAAAAGTAGAGAAAAGCTGTGATCCATGTTGTTTTATATGAACCTGAAATTCCTGCCAATACAGGTAATATTATTCGCCTATGCGCAAATACGGGAGCACAGTTACATTTGGTCAAGCCACTTGGCTTTGAACTGGATGATAAAAAACTAAGACGTGCCGGTCTCGATTATCATGAATATGCCAATATGCAGATTTGGGAAAATATTGATGACTGTCTGGCCGATCTGGCTACTAAGGGCGTAGGTGTAGATGCAGTTTATCCGCTGACCACCAAAGGTTTTGAAACCCCGCATACCTCAGATCTAAATCGTTCTGTAGCCTTGTTGATGGGACCAGAAACTCGTGGCTTGCCAGAAAATGTCCGTATGATGTTCCCGAAAGAGCATTGGATTCGTCTGCCAATGGCAGAGAATTCACGCAGCTTAAACTTGTCTAATGCGACTGCTGTGATTGTCTATGAAGCATGGCGTCAGCAGGATTTTAAACCGCTTTAAGTTCATCGTACCGATTTAAAAAGCTGCCTAAGGGCAGCTTTTTTATTTTATGTAACAGATGCAGGTACATATTTGTTCTTTCAGGTAATCTAGCAGATAAGCTCTTGAGAATGTAGAAAAAAGGAACAAGATGTGAAAATAGGATGGATTCTAGCAGGCTGTAGTACGTTGTTGCTGGCCAGCATGATGACACAGGCTCAAGAAGCGCCACAGCAATTAGTATCATTACAAGATACAGTTCAGCCCATTACTCAGGAAGAAATCCGCCAAGGGCTGGCAGCGATGCAACAGCGCTTGAATAGCCGCATTGAGCAGTGGGGTAAAACCCTTAGCCGTGATGATTTCGAGTGGACTTGGCGTGGACGTCAGATGAAACCTGCCAAACGTCAGGAAGTTTGCGATATTTTTCAGGGCGTGGTGAATGAAATGTATCAAATGGCAGTGAAAAACAAGGCTCGACTCAGTCCGGAAGATCAGAAACTATTATCCAATCGTGATCTGTTTATTGAAAAACTGGGCTTTCAGAATAACCGGGTAAATACCCAGATGGGTTTTGATTGTCGCCTACAATAAGCTCAGTCTATTATCCAAGAAAATAAAAAAAGGCGCATAAAGCGCCTTTTTAGGTATGAACAATATCGATTATTCAAACTCGTTATGTTGTGGAGCAGGGTGCTTAAAGCCCTTGGTTTTATAACCGAGGTACAAAATACCGAACATCGCCCACCATAAACCGTATTTCAGTGCAGTTTCTTCAATTTCCAACCACATCGCAAAGATACTGATAAAACCAAGCATCGGGATGACCACAAAGCTGAAAATATCTTTCGCAGTTTTAGTACGGCCATCACGCAGTGCATAACGTGAAATTACTGAAAGGTTCACGAATGTAAACGCAGTCAAGGCACCGAAGCTGATCATCGAAATCACGATATCCAGATCCATGAAGCCAGCAGTTAAGGCCACTGCACCTACAATCAGAATGTTGTAGTTTGGCGTATAGCTTTTCGGACTGATATGACCAAAGATTTTCTTGTTGATCACGCCATCACGACCCATGACATACATCAGACGAGATACACCTGCATGAGCAGAGATACCAGACGCCATTACGGTAATGATCGCAAAAGTCAGAACATAAGACTGGAACAGTGAGCCGCCTACAAGAAGCAGAATTTCTGGCTGAGTTTCAGCAATATTCTTGAAGTAAGAACCCGGTGTAGAAGGGAAGTACAGCTGCATGAAATAAGTGCTGATAATGAAAATCACACCAGCGATTAAAGCAGTCAAGAAAATCGCTTTAGGCAAGGTGTTTTCAGTATCTTTGGTTTCTTCTGCCAGAGAGCTTAAAGAGTCAAAACCGGTGAATGAGAAGCACAGTAAGGTCGCACCAGTAATCAGGGCGCCTACCGAAGTCAGTTCATTCCAGAACGGTTCAAGACTCCAAAGCTGGTAACGCTGTTCAGCTGTAATCGGACCATCAGCATTGAAACCGGCCTGCAGTTTGGTAAAGACCATCCAGGTAAAGATACCGATCACCAGTAACTGTACCAGTACGATCAAACTGTTAAAGTTTGCCACGAAGCGTGCACCGCGCAGGTTTACCCCGGTCATGAAGGCAGTCAGCACGATTACCCAGACCCAGTGGTTCACATCAGGAAACAGTGCTTCAAGATAGATCACTGCCAGGATGATGTTCACCATTGGTGATAACAGATAATCCAGCCAGGAAGACCAGCCCACCATGAAGCCAATATTCGGGTGAATCGATTTTTGGGCATAGGTATAGGCCGAACCCGAAGAAGGGTAGCGGCGAATCATGTGACCATAGCTGATCGATGTAAACAAAATTGCAATTAGGGCAATGATGTAAGAAGTAGGAACATGCAAATGACTTTCTTCAGATACCAAACCAAAAGTATCAAATAAGGTCATTGGTTGAATGTAAGCTAAACCAATAATAATGATGTGCCAGAGCCCTAGCGTTTTTTGCAGTTTAGCTGCCGATTGAGTCCCAGAGAAATTTGTCAACGGCGTTATCCTCTTAATCGTTGATCAAGGATCAGTCATATTTAATAAGGATCGTTTGAGACGAACGATCCCCCCTACAATTTTCTATAAAAGCGCGCCAATCTACTTTAAAATTACGGCTTTTACTAGCTATTTTTTGAATTTAGGCCTGCACGAAATGTGCCATTCGAAGCAAAAAACGGCGATTTCCTGCAAGATAAAAGCCCGATGTCTAAAAAAACATCAGGCTTAAATTTTTCGCTATATTGGCTTATTTTTCAGTAATTACCAAGCCTTTTTTAAGATAGATTTCAAATCTTCCAAACTGGCTTCTTTTGGGTTGTAAATGATGGAACCATCATTTAATGCTTTTTCAGCAACTTCATCCAGCTGTGCTTCAGAAATCTTACCTGTTTCACTTAATGTGCGCGGTAATTTGGTCAAGCTATAGATTCGATCACGCATGGTTAAAATTGTAGCAATGGTCTTGTCTGCACGTAAGTGTGCTGGTGTTTGTGCATAGATGTCTGCACCCGCCAATGGCAGCAGCAGCTCGGCAATCTTGTCGCCATTCACTTCCTTGTTGTATTCCAGTACATAAGGCAGGAACAGATTCATACATAGGCCATGCGGCAAATGCGCGACTGCACCTAGAGCATGTCCAAGGGAGTGCACCAGACCCACCATTGAATTGGAGAAGGCAATTCCGGCCATGGTAGAGGCCTGAGCCAGCTCCAGACGACCTTGGGCATCAGTTGGGTTGTCGAGTACGTTAAACAGGTTGGCACTGACCTTTTTCACGGCAGCTGTGGCATAAGCATCTGAAATTGGATTGGCTGCCATACAGGTGTAGGCTTCTACAGCATGTGTCATCGCATCCATGGCTGTCATGGCAGTCAGATGCGGTGGCAGGGTCTGAGTCATACGTGGATCCAGAATCGCTGCATGCGGCATCAGATAATAAGATGCGAATGGCATTTTCACATTCTTTTCGGTATCCGATACCACAGCAACCATGGTCACTTCAGAACCGGTACCAGAAGTCGTAGGAATTACGAAAAATGGCTTCAGCGGTTTAGGCAGGTTATGCGCACCAGAATATTTGAGTAAGTCGTCACCACCTTCAGAGACCAAAATATTGGTCGCTTTTGAGGTATCAATCACTGAACCGCCGCCAACAGCAATAATGGCATCGCAATCATGATCACGATAAAGCTGTGCTGCGCTGCGCACTGTACCTAAACTGGAATCTGGCGGTACATCATCGAAAATCGCTGCAATTTTGGCATCGGTCGATTCAAAAGCAGCTTCAATCGGCGCCAGCAGGTTATTGGCACGTACACCTTTATCGGTAATGATCAGTGGACGTTTGGCACCTAAAGTGGCCAATTCAAAAGGAATGTGTTCTAACGCGGCATGACCAGCAATTACTTTGACTGGGCAGAAAAATTCATAATAAGGTTTTGCCATGTTATACACTCCGTTTCAAATAAGATTGAGCGACTTTTAAGTAGATGCTGCTCGCTTCCATGATTTTATCTTTGAGTCCCAGATTATTCGGGTATTCTTTTACTGCCAGTTGCGCCACCATTTTCGGCAAGATCAGCGCTTCCATTTTGTTCAGGCAACGTACCAGACGGATCGCATAGGAAATATCACCATCGGCAATCATGCGGTCATTGGCAAAGGCCTGAGACGTGCTTTCCTGAAAGGAAAACACCAGAAAGGCATGATGCAGATGCTTAAAGGTAATGGTCAGGTCTGGCTTGATATTGCTTTCTTTGACCAGTTCCAGCTGATGTTGTTCCGTGACCCGGGCAACGAAGGCCGGGCCATGTGGAAAAACATTCATTGAAAGCCTAAAATTGGCGGGAAACTGGGCAACTTCCTGTTTGATTTCTGGGTCTACCTGACTTGCCATGACCAGGCCACGGCCAATGATATCCATCATCAGTTTGACATAGGCAAGCTGCAAAGCGGGTTTTACGGATTTTGTCGCAATCACGTGATGATCCCTATCTTGATATTATTGGTTTAGAGTAATTACTCTAATTTATTTATTGTTAAAATGCAAAGGCTTTATCTTTGCTCGACGTTCACCTGCTTAAAGTAACCGCTGCTGCTTAAAGTTTCAATAATTTCAACACACAAGTCATTAAACTTTGGCGGGTTGCTGACGAGGTCATTAATTCGCACCATTTCCAGGCCTGCATAGCCGCACGGGTTGATGGTATGGAAACCAGTCAGGTCGCAATCAATATTTAAAGATAAGCCATGATAGCTACGGCCTTTACGGATTTTAAAGCCGAGAGAACCAATTTTACGTTCATTCACATAGACGCCCGGAGCATCGGGTTTGGCATAGGCTTCAATCTCATGCTTTTTAAGTAGTTCAATCATCAGGTTTTCGGCATAAGACACCAATGTACGGACATTCCAGCCCAGACGGTTCAGGTCAAACATAAAGTATGCGACGAGCTGACCAGGACCATGCCAGGTGACTTGACCACCACGGTCGGTTTGAATGACAGGAATATCAGTTGGAATCAGGATATGTTCCGGTTTACCGGCCTGACCTTGGGTCAGTACATCATGGTGCTGCAAAATCCATAACTCATCAGGCGTATTTTCATCACGGTTTTCCGTGAAGCTTTTCATTTCCAGAAAACGGTCTTCGTAGGGAGTCAGGTTATTATATTGACGGATAATCAGGGAGGGTTTTTGAACCGCAGCTGTCACAGTGTGCGTCCTTAGAAAATTAGATCATACTGCAAATAATTATAATGATTTCAGCAATAGATAGGGGAGAGATTCGTAGTAATTGTTGGTGAGCTAGTCACACACATAAAAAACACGCCCGAAAGCGTGTTTTTTAATTTGCCAAGGTTGGAGCAGAATAATCTTAAAGTGCAGTCTTGATTAGTGGGCAAGCTGCAAGATCAGCATATACGGCATGCACCTGTTCCAGTTCAAGGAAGCGTAGCTGAGCAGTGATCGAATGATATTTACCAGTACGGGATGGAGTGATGCTTACGCTATCGCCATCAAAGTCAGGAAAATGTTTGGTGAAAATCTCAACGACCGCATTCAGCAGTTCTTCACCTGCAAGGCCAATGAGTTTGATTGGGTAATCCATTGGAAAAACCCAAAGATCTTCGCGGAGTTCACGAGATGGTGTGCGGTCTAACATGTAGTCCCCCTATTCGAAACGCCTGCATAGCGCAGGCGTTTGGGTGTATTGCAATACAAAATGGAGACGAGAGATGAAATTTCAAGTCTCCAAAATTGTATTAAATCTTAATCATTTTCCAGGAATGAACGCAGGTGTTCAGAACGGGAAGGGTGACGTAACTTACGCAGTGCTTTCGCTTCAATCTGACGGATACGTTCACGGGTTACGTCGAACTGTTTGCCGACTTCTTCTAAAGTATGATCCGTTGGCATGTCGATACCGAAACGCATTTTCAGGACTTTCGCTTCACGTTCAGTCAGGTTTTCCAGTACTTCGCGAGTCGCTTCTTTCAGGCCTTCTGAAGTAGCAGCATCCACTGGTGAAGTGATGTTGCTGTCTTCAATGAAGTCACCCAAATGCGAATCTTCATCATCACCGATCGGTGTTTCCATCGAAATCGGTTCTTTAGCGATTTTCAGTACTTTACGAACCTTCACTTCGTCCATTTCCAGACGTTCGCCCAGTTCTTCCGGTGTCGGTTCACGGCCCATTTCCTGAAGCAATTGACGAGATACACGATTGATCTTGTTAATCGTTTCAATCATATGCACTGGAATACGAATGGTACGTGCCTGATCCGCGATTGAACGGGTGATCGCCTGACGAATCCACCAGGTGGCATAAGTCGAGAACTTGTAACCACGACGGTATTCAAACTTGTCTACCGCTTTCATCAGACCGATGTTACCTTCCTGAATCAGATCTAGGAACTGCAGACCACGGTTGGTATATTTCTTCGCGATCGAAATCACCAGACGTAAGTTTGCTTCAACCATCTCTTTCTTGGCACGACGCGCTTTCGCTTCACCGACTGCCATACGTTTGGCAATGTCTTTGATGTCACGAACTTTAAGATCAAGATCTTTTTCGATATCTGCAATTTTTTGCTGGAAGGCCAATACGTCAGGACGTACTTTTTCCAGATAAGCTTTCTGATCAGCAGTCGCTTTCGCAATTTGCTCATCTAACCAGGCTGGATTCGATTCCTGACCCGGGAAAGTAGTACGGAACTGGGTACGGTCCATACGGCCACGACGGACGGCATAACGCATCACTTCACGTTCTGCACCACGGATCTGGTCATGTGTACCACGAATCATTTCAGAAATGATATCGAACAAACGCGGCGTGAACTTGAACATCATGAACACAGTTGCAAGCGCTTGAAGTGCTTCTTCTGCTTCTTTGCTGTTACGGCCGTGTTTTTCCAGTACCGCTTTGGTATTTTTCCAGGCATCTGAAAGTTCGGCAAAACGAACTTTGGCAATTTCTGGATCTGGGCCTGAGTCACCTTCAGAATCGTCATCGCTATCAGACTCTTCATCTTCCTCGTCATCATCCAGTTTTACATCTTTGGTTGACTTGGTCGTTGCTTCTTCATCTTCTTCGATTTCAGCGACTTCTTCCAGCACTTCTGGAATTTCTTCATCTGATTCAGGGTCTAAATAACCTGACAGAATGTCAGCAAGGCGGCGTTCGCCAGCTTCATAATCTTTGTATTCTTGTAGTACAACTTCTACAGCATTCGGCCAGTAAGCAATAGAGTGAAGAACGTCTCGGATACCTTCTTCAATGCGTTTTGCAATGCTAATTTCGCCTTCACGCGTTAAAAGTTCAACGGTACCCATTTCACGCATGTACATACGTACAGGGTCAGTCGTACGACCTGGTTCGTTTTCTACAGATGCAAGTACAGCCGCAGCTTCTTCTTCTGCAACTTCATCAGCAGCTTCTGCAGTATCCTCGAACATTGCATCATCAGATTCAGGCGCACGATCATGGACAGGAATACCCACATCATTCAGCATTTGAATGATATCTTCAATCTGTTCGCTTTCTGTGATGGAGTCCGGGAGATGATCGTTAACCTCAGCGAAGGTTAAGTAACCTTGTTCTTTGCCTCGGCTAATCAGAGCCGCTACTTGAGAAGTAGGGGAAGTCATATCGCTCATCTTTGCTTACTCTTCGTTGAATCTGTGGCAGTGAAAAACCGTGCATGATAGCACAATTCACCTGAAATAGTTTTGGAATTGATCAGTCAAGCATGATTTTATAAATATGTTTGAATAACAATTGAATATCGATATTGGGTCTAAGTTTATCTTTTCAAGTGTATTTCCCAATCTAATTTTAGAAACGTCCCTCATCCATGGGATAAAAAGCGTTCACTATCTAACCAGCTAATAAATACACAATTATGCTGTAGAAAAACAAGAGCTAACTAGTATAAACATACAAAATATATAAATAAAACTTGACAAGTTTTTAAAGGCAAGATAAATAGCGCCTAGACCCATTTACATTTTTCACTACGAGGTAGTTTTAGTGTCTTCGACAGATTTTGAACTAGATGATAGCTACGGTGATGATGATGTTAATTTCGATGAGGCATCGAGTAAGCTAAGTGCGAAAGAGTCGTTGGAAAAACGTCGTTTAATTGATGATCTGCTCTCGCAACGCCGTCTGGAACGCGAACTCAAAGATTTTGATTATGACTTCGACGATGATGACGACTTTGACGACGAAGATTAACGAATTCAGATTTAGCATAGCCTGAATAAATGCTATGCTAATCCTTTCGGTTTTCTAAGTTTGGATGTTAAATGAGTGCTTTAGATTTAGACCTGTTGAGTGAATATCTGGACGGCGACCAAAATGAGTATGGTCTGGATTTTGCGGCAACTCATGGTTTCTTATGTGCTATCGCAGTAGGCCCGCAATTTGACAAATGGATGGATGAACTTTTTGAAGGCAACCAGAAAAAAGTGCCTGCAGAAATCATCAATCAGGTTAAAGCATGGTTAGAGTCAATCCGTCAAAGCTTGGCCAATGAAGAAGGGATCACTTTCCCATTTGAAATTGAAGAAGCAGATACCGAATCAAGTCTAGGTGACTGGAGTGTGGGCTTTGTAGATGCCATGTTCCTGAACGAAGAAGCCTGGTTTACAGAAGAATTTGAAGAACAGTTGGTCGATTTAACGCTGCCAATTATGGTATTCAGTGGCATCGATGAAGAAGATCCGCAAATGGAATCTTTCCGTCGCAATGGTCAGTTAATGGATGAGCTTGCAGAAGAGATTCCAGAAAACTTGAATGAATTATATCTGATGTACCACACACCAGAATAAGTCATGCCCCGCCATGAAAAAGCACCGTCAGGTGCTTTTTTTAGCTCAGGTGTTTTGTACAACGTTTGGACTAGTTAATTACCTAGTCTAAGGTTTATGATCGGCACCCGTACGCTTGCTCAAGCTATAACGCGCATAGCCATTGTAGGCGATATGCAACAGCAAGGCATGTAAGGCAATACTTGCAGCTACCAGAAACGAATTTGGCCCGCGTCCTGTATAAGGCATCCTTCTATAGATTTCCTCCGTCTGTGGATGCAGCCAGATCACTATAAACAAAAAGATAAATCCAAAGGTCATGGCAATAATCGTGGAACCCCAGACCAGTCTGCTTTTCTCTTCCTGGGTGGGTAGTCGGAGTTCTTTTTTCACAAAGTATCGGGCGCTGAGAAAGGCGGAGGCAATCAGGGCAGGAATCAGCAGAATGGCGCCCAGATTGAACACGTAGATGAGTATGCCGACTATTAAGACCAGAGTCAGATAAACGGTGGCAAAATATTTAAGATAGTGCGACATCGTTTTAGCCTCCTTATGCTGAGGTCTCTTCAGGATGGACGATTTTTACGTTGATGTCTACGGTATAAAACCCAGCCCATGATGATCACGACAATCGCAATAATCACATAACTGACCTGACTGAAGATTTTGTGCATCAATTCCTGATTTTCACCAAAATAAAAACCGACACAGGCCAGGAACGTGGTCCAGATAACAGTACCTAGTCCACTATAGAACATGAATTTCCAGAAAGGCATATGGCTCATGCCAGCCGGGATACTGATGAGGGAACGTACTGCCGGAACCATCCGGCCAAAGAATACAATCCGGTGTCCATACTGCTCGAACCATTCCAGAGATTTTTTCACGTCTTCAGATTTGATAAACAAGAATTTTCCATATCGGTCTATGAATCTGAAAATACTGTCGTGGTTAAATTTATAGCCAATCCAATAGAGCAATGCCGCTGCCAATAACGAAC
Source organism: Acinetobacter sp. YH12235 (assembly GCF_013417705.1). Lineage (NCBI taxonomy): Bacteria > Pseudomonadati > Pseudomonadota > Gammaproteobacteria > Moraxellales > Moraxellaceae > Acinetobacter > Acinetobacter sp. YH12235. The sequence goes on from NZ_VPDL01000001.1 coordinate 44,456, forward strand.
CGATACTGCCTGCAATAATGACTCCAACCAGCAGTAATTCTCCTTGAGATGCGGAATAGCCGGCAGAAGGCATAATAATTTCAGAGGGGATCGGGGGAAAGACATTGTCAAGAAACATGAGCAAGGCAATGCCCCAGTAGCCCAGCTGTTCCATGACAGAAATAATCCATTCAGTCAGATTCATAAAATTGGCAAAATAAAAAATACTGCTTGTATCCTAAGCAGTATTTTTAAGAGGGTAAAGTTAAGTTATATAAATGGCCAAGTGTGGATTAACTATGGGTTAAGGTATAAATGTAAACTTTACGTAAGCTGTAAGCCAGGCAAACTGGCAGAGCACTGAGCAGTAAATAGTGTGCTGCTGTAGCCTCAATATGGTAGCCAATAAACAGGGCAAGAATGGCACCAATGATAGTTCCCAAGATCACAATAAACAGATGTGATTCTGCTTCTAGCTCATCTGTCAGTTGGGTAATACGTTCCAGTTTTGTATTTTCTTTAGGTTGGAATCTAACAATATTATCTGGATCCCGAGCAAGTGAATTGGCCATTTTGTTTTCCTTTTCATTTAAAAAATTAATTAATAATGAAAGACTTATGGTAACAAAGTAATGTGATATAAAGACTATCAAGCTTAGCTGTAAAAATATGCTGTTCTTGGTAAGGGATTGGTAAGTTTTTTATTGCAGATGTAATGCTTATGTAAACAAAAAGCCCTCCGAAGAGGGCTTAGATATTTTTAGTTACAAAACTGGAATTAGAGACGTTTACGTTTTGCAGCCAGAATTTGCGATTGACGCATACGGAAACCTTCTTTTTGTTTCTCGGTAGTTTTATCGATGCAGTACACACAAGATACGCCGTGTTCATAACTTGGCAGCGCTGCCTCTTCAGGCGTTAATGGCCAGCCACACGCATGACATTTGGTATTTTGACCTTCTTCCACACCATGTGTAACTGCAGTACGGCCATCAAATACGAAACATTCACCTTCCCAAAGACTTTCTTCAGCTGGAGTTTCTTCTAGGTATTTCAGAATACCGCCTTTCAGGTGATACACCTCTTTAAAGCCTTCCTGAAGCAATAAAGAAGTTGATTTTTCACAACGAATACCACCGGTACAGAACATGGCAATTTTCTTATCCTTGTGCTGTTCCAGGTTCTTTTTCACATATTCAGGGAATTCACGGAAAGTTTCAGTTTTTGGATCGATTGCGCCTTTGAAGGTACCAGCTTTGTACTCGTAATCATTACGGGTATCAACCAGAATCACATCATCACGTGCAATCAGCTCGTTCCATTCTTTAGGATCAAGATAATGGCCAACCAGATCACGTGGCTTAACCGGTACACCTAAAGTCACAATCTCTTTTTTCAGCTTGATCTTCATTTTACGGAATGGTTTGTCAGAGCTATGCGACTCTTTGTATTCCATTTCGTTGAAGCCTTCATCAAGCAGAAACTGATGTACTTTGTCGATGGCTTCACGGTTACCCGCAACAGTCCCGTTAATGCCTTCACCTGCCACAATTAGAGTACCGCAAAGGTTGATGGTTTTTACCAACTCTAAAAGACGTTGTTGCAGACCCGCAGGATCTTGAACTTCTTTGAATTGATAAAGTGCGGCAACAACCCAACCAGTCGTCGCTTGCTGTTCTACAGGTGCAAGCTGTTCTACAGTAGCGTTCATGGAATACTCCAACGTAGCATGATAATTTGAAAGGCGCATATTTTAACGTGATTTGAATGAATAAGCGAGTAAAAGGCCGGGTTTTAACGGACTTCAAATCGATAGGGAGAGCGTGTATAGTCATGCCGACCCAGGATTTTGATGCAATGATGCAGATGCTGGAAGTTGCAGCACAGTTGGAGTAAGTTTTGAGTTCGGATCGTCGTATTGCATCTTTGACCCCTTGCGCAGGGCGTTGCTCAACCGTATTTGGTGATGCGGTCTGTCGTGGTTGCCGCCGTTTTAATCATGAAGTGATTCACTGGAATAGTTATAACGCAGATCAACATACTGCGGTCTGGCAGCGGCTGGATGCACAGCTAGATCAGATTTTGGTCCCGATGCTGCCGATGGCGAATCTGGCCAAAGTGGAAACATTTGTCCTGTCTAAACGGGTGCGTCTACGTGAAGATGCGACTAAAGGTCGTAAGCTTTACCATGCCTTAAAACTCTGTGAAAAGAATCGTCATTTTACTGATGAAAGCGGTTTAGGCATTCATTACAAACAGGTGCGCCCGCTTTGGGATGAATTCGAACGTCGGGTACTGGCACTCGCCAAAGCCAGTTATGACCTGGCTTTTTTACGGGCGGATGGGATCAGTCAGCATTTGATTCATATGCAGGAAGAGGACTAAGTCCTCTTTTTTATTTAGTAAAATCATGATAGCTGAGGAAATGGCATGAATATCAGTGAATATATTCTCTATTGTCTGGCCGTCGTTATCATGATTGCCACACCTGGGCCTGTGATGTTGCTGGTCGCTAGTGCTGGACTGAAAGGTGGCTATAAGCATGCTTTGCAGACCATTTTCGGGACGAATTTTGCTTCTCTGGTATTGATCACCTTATCTATTTTTAGCTTAAAAGGCTTATTGGTCATTAATGAAAACTGGCTGAATGGCATCAAGCTGCTTGGCTGTTTATATATTGCCTGGCTGGGAATCCAGATTTTCCGGGAAGTCTGGCAAGGGCAGGGTTCAACCAGTTCACAAGGCTTGCAGCCAGTACAGGGTGGCTTCCGAACCGGTTTTCTGGTGGGGATCTCCAACCCCAAAGATATTATTTTCTTTGCTGCGTTTTTCCCGCAGTTTATTGGCATCACGCCAAATCTGGATTTAAGTTTGGTTATTCTGACGATCAGCTGGATTGTCCTGGATTTTTTGACCCTGTCATTAGTTTATTTAGGCTTTCAAGGCTTTGCTAAATCCAGGTTGTATCCGTATTTGCTTGGTTTGTGCGGTTTGATTTTATTGGTAGTCGCAGTCTATGGAATATTATCTGTACTCATCTAAAAATATTTATATAAGATAAAAAATCCCGGTCTTAAGCCGGGATTTTTTATCTTTAAATCTTATACTTATACATTGTGCTGCTGGCGGTAACGCACCAGTTCATCAATGGTAATCACGGTCAGCTGATGCGTCTGTGCATAAGACAATACCTGAATGCCAGAAGCCATGGTGCCATCGGGGTTAGTCAGTTCACACAGAACACCGGCAGGTTTCAAGCCAGCTAAACGCGCAAGATCAATCGTACCTTCGGTATGGCCGCGACGGGTCAACACACCACCTTCACGTGCACGTAAAGGGAAGACATGCCCTGGACGGTTCAGGTCACTGGCGACAGCACCGTCTTTAATGGCTGCTTTAATCGTGGTGGTACGGTCTTTGGCAGATACACCAGTCGTCACACCTTCCGCAGCTTCAATGGTGACAGTAAATGCAGTTTTAAACTGGCTAGAGTTATCCTGCACCATAGGTGGCAGTTCTAAATGATTGGCCAGTTCATCAGTCAGACATAGGCACACAATACCGGAACCATCACGAATCATACGAGCCATGGTTTCTACAGTCAAAGTCTCTGCTGCAATGATGAGGTCGGCTTCATTCTCGCGGTCAAAGTCATCCATCACCAGAACAGGTCTGCCTTGGCGGATGTCCTCGAGTGCTTGTTGGATGCGCTGTTCAGCGGGAGCTAAAGCGGAAAAGAAAATTTCGGGTTGAATCAAACTTGACATTGAAACGCTCACGTAAAGTAAAAGTACGATTGAACATTTCAGGACATAGTGAAAATAGGCTTATAGCAAAACAGTTTCATGCCAGGCATAAAACAGGGTGTACTGCTTTCGTCTTCTTTCATCCGGACTATACCGTCGGCTCTGGATTTGCACCAGATCTGCAGATCAATCGAAATTGACCGCTCGTGGGCTGATTTAGGAATAGAGATTTACTACCCTGAAATTACCACCGGTGGGGAATCTCACCCCGCCCTGAAGCGATGTAGGGCCATTATAGTCCTGATTTTTAAAAGATGGGATAGTTTGGCCAGTCACGAATTTGCAGAATTTCAGATAAGCAAAACAGATTATCTGAATTACTACAGTCCTTTAGCAAAAAACTGGAAACATGTTATGTTGCTATTAACAATAGAAATTGATCAATCATTCTGACAATGAAGAAAACCGAGCTGATCCATAATAATCCATTTTCTCCCTTGCTGTTTTGTGATGCAAAGGTTTTGCGTTATCTCAATATTTTGGGCGTTGCGCTGATTGCAGTCAGTTTGCTGTATTTAATGGCTGCGAACTGGTGGATGCTACCGAATCAGGTACAGTTAGCAATTCCAATGCTGGTTTTACTCTGTAGTGCAATAGCCAGCATTTACTTTAATCAGCGGGAATGGATCAGACAGAGTCTGGATACTGTATCTGGCCTGATGCTGGGCTTAAGTCTGGTGGTGATTGGGCAGATATATCAGACTGGTGCGGATAGTTATCAGTTATTTCTGCTCTGGGCCGTATTGCTGTTGCCGTGGCTATATCGACCAAATATCGGGGTTTTTGCCATGCTTTGTGTGGTCAGTCAGCTGGCATTGTATTTTTACTTTAAGCAAAGTTTCTGGATGATACGGGCAGAAGGATTATATCTACTGACTTTGAATCTACTGACGGCCATCAGCTTTGCCTTTGCCATACGTTATTATTCGTTACTGCGATATCTGTTTATTGCATTCATTATCATGATTTCGATCAGCAGCATGATGCAGTTTACCCATCATTTTCAGCTGATCTATCTGGCTTCTTCAGTTGTTCTACCAGCAGGGGCTGCATTTTATTTTTATCGTAAGCATCAGGCACTAGAAACCATTTTACTGATTGCAGGCTTGGCTGCCAGTTTGAGCCTATGGCTGTTTGAACTGGTGGACGATCAGCTTACCAATTCAGCAGCGGGCTTATTTATCTTGGCAATGCTGATCTTTGGCTGGTTTGCGCTGATCAGTTTTGCCCTAAAGAAAATTTTTCCACAAACCAAATTCTCCGTCATTCCTTTGGCACTTGGTGCATGGATAGCTGGAATTATTCTGGCAGTCTTATTACTGACCTATTGGAAAGCAGTTTCAATTGTTTTAGGTCTCATTTTTATTGGCATCGCTTGGAAATTATTAAGTCAAAAGAATTCCATATTTCTACGTCAGTTTGCCTATTGTCTTTGGGTTTGCGGGCAAGCTGCGGTATTAATTCATACGGAACTGCTCACCGATAGTCTGTTTATAGTGTGGCTGTTGCAATTAATGATGCTGGCTCTGACTGTGATCAAAAGGATGCACTGGTTCATTCTAACCTTACAGCTCTTGATAGCTCATGCTTTAGCAATTGTGGTTTTGGCATTAGAGAATTCCTTTAAGCATGATGATATTGTAATCACGCTTGCCCTAAGCTTGAACTATGTCATTTTTATCGGGCTAATTCTAACCGCTAGATATTGGCAGTCCTCAATTTATCAGAAAAGTATTCTGCTCTGGATCATTGCTATGCTGACAGGTTCAGCCGTGGTTCAATCTGTGACTGGATTAGAGCACTGGCAGGGCATCGGGCAGATCAGCCTTGACCACGTTCTGCTGTTTTATGTTCTTCCGAGCTTATTGTTGCTTGGTTTTATCTGGCAAAACTGGCAGCAATTTTCTGAAAAATTGCTCTGGCTGATTCCTGTATTTGGCATCTTACTCATTCTGTTGGGCTATTTTGAGATTTTTATTATTATGCTGCTTATGGCGTGGGCCATTGTTTATAAGCAGTCCTTGATTCAGGCCTTAACCATCTTGCTGTTAATCTTCTGGTTATGGATGCTGTATTACAATCTGGGCTTAAGTTTTCTATTAAAAAGCATCAGTATCTTTGCTTCTGGGATACTGGTCTTGTTGTTGGCATATATGTTGAAGCAGTCATCAAAACTGCAACATGAGCAAGGAGAGGCAAGATGAAAAAGTTTCTTCCTTTGCATCTAGCTATTTTCAGTATTGCCTTATTTTGTGGATTGATTGCGCAACATGAATGGCATCTTCGAGATAGCCAAAGTATTTATGTGGAGCTGGCACCAGTAGATCCGCGATCAATTCTGCAAGGAGATTACATGGCGCTGAATTATGATCTGCATTTTAGTGCACTAGCAGCGGAGAATAGATCAGAACAATCAGAACCTAAAATCAGTATTCAAGATTTTGAAAACCAGTCCCGTGTACTAAGCTATGTACAGCTTGATGAGCAAGGAAAAGTGGTCAAAACCAGTTTTGATCGAAGTGCGCTGGATCAGCCACGCTCAGCGCGACTAATCCTGAAAAATCCACGGAATACCTTTGAAGGCTTATATCCGGCTGCCAACAGTTTTATGTTCGCTGAGGGACTTGAGCCTTGTTATCGTAATGCTAAATTCGCCGAATTAAAGCTAAAAGAAAATGGAGAAACTTTGTTGGCTGACCTGGTAGATCAAAATCTTAAGTCCTTAAACTGTGAGAACCGAAAAAGCTGGTGGCAGGGGCGTTAGTTTTATTTTAATCAGCCCATAAAAAAGCCCGCGAGAAGCGAGCTTTTGAGAATCTTGTTGAACCAGCTTAGGCAACCTGTACCGGAATGCAATTTGCAGTGTGATTCACAGTGTTATCCGGGTTGGCATAAACCAGACGTGGTTTATGAGCATTGGCTTCGGCTTCAGTGAAATCACCAAATGTTGCGATAATCACGATATCACCAACATCAGCCTGGTGCGCAGCACCACCATTCACAGAAATAATCCCTGAATTATCTTCACCACGAATGGCATAAGTAGTAAAACGCTTACCATTGGTCACGTTCCAAACATGAATTTCTTCGTATTCACGAATGCCAGCTAGATCCATCAAAACGCCATCAATTGCACATGAACCTTCATAGTGTAATTCTGCATGTGTAACAAAAGCGCGATGAATTTTGCATTTTAATAAACGAGATAGCATGGCTAGCGTCCCCTTAGTTGACCTAAGACTTTGATCTTATGGTTGAATCAATTTCTACGACACTGGATAAGTGGGTAGGCTTGCGCATTTTGCGCCTAAATGGCCAGCAAGGCAAGCGGAATTGTCCAGCAATTTATGAATGTTTAGTTCGGTTTATAAGCATTGATTTGATTCATTGCCTGTTGTACTTCACCGTTCACCAGCATTTTGGCGCGAGCAAGTGCATGGGCAATTGCATCGTCCATTAACTCTTGTTCACTGCTTGGTGCTTTACTCAGGACATGACCAGAAACACGGTGTTTAGAACCTGGGTGACCAATACCAATGCGTAGACGATGAAAGTTCGGACCGATATGCGGCACGATATCGCGTAAACCGTTATGTCCACCATGACCACCGCCAGTTTTCAGGCGAATAATGCCTGGATTCATATCCAGTTCATCATGGGCAATCAGGATTGATTCGGGTGCGATATTGTAGAATTTGGCGAAAGGAACAACACTTTTACCGGAAAGGTTCATGAATGTTGTAGGTAGAAGGAGACGGACGTCTTGACCTTCGATATTGCCACGACCGCTGAATCCATTGAATTTAGGGTCTTTTTTAAGGTTAATGCCATATTGATCTGCAAGGCGTTCTACAAACCAGAAGCCTGCATTATGGCGGGTTTGAGCATACTCAGAACCTGGGTTGCCCAAACCTACAATCAGTGAAATATTTGACACTAATCTACACCATTAACACTTATGCGCGTTTGAAGTCAGCGTGCATTGGAGTGTTTTTAGCTGGGTGACGTTGTAACGCTTGGATTTTAACGCTTTCAACTTTACCGTTTACATCAATTTCGATTACTTCTTCGAAGAATGAGTTGCTTTCTAAGAATTTAACAAGCTGACGAAGTTCAAGAGAAACAGCTACAGGAGCAGCTTCGCCACCATAGATGATCGCTGGAACTTTAGCAGCATGACGAAGGCGGCGGCTCGAACCTTTCCCTTGTTGTGCTACTTCACGTGCTTCTGCGTTTAATACGAAGTTTGCCATGATAGACATCCTATTTAAGTTTTAAATGAACCGGACCTGCGACCGATCCGGTGATAGAAAGCCCCGCCAAATGGCAGGGCTTTGGAAATTCAGCGCACTATTATAGATAAGAATCGAACATTGCGCTAATAGATTCTTCGTTGTTGATACGACGAATTGTTTCAGCAACCATGCTTGCAACTGAAACCTGGCGAATCTTGCCAAGAGCTAAAGCTTCTTCTGAAAGAGGGATGGTGTCAGTAACTACCAACTCATCGATCACAGAATTTTTCAGATTTTCAAGTGCTTTACCAGATAATACTGGGTGAGTCGCGTAAGCAACTACTTTGCGGGCACCGAAAGTTTTCAACGCATCAGCAGCTTTACAAAGCGTACCAGCAGTATCCACCATGTCATCAACGATCACACAGTCACGATCTTTCACATCACCAATCAAATGCATCACTTGTGATTCATTCGCTTTTTGACGACGTTTATCGATGATCGCCAGGTCGATATCACCCATCTGTTTCGCAACAGCACGAGCACGAACTACACCACCTACGTCAGGAGAAACAACCATCAGGTTATGATGCTGTTGTTGGCGTAAATCAGCAAGCAGGGCTGGCGTACCGTAGATGTTGTCTACAGGAATATCGAAGAAACCTTGGATCTGGTCAGCGTGAAGGTCAATCATCACCACACGGTCAATACCTACAGTGGTCAGCATATCTGCAACAACTTTTGCAGTAATCGGCACACGGCTTGAACGGGGACGACGGTCTTGACGGGCATAACCGAAGTAAGGAATCACGGCAGTAATACGACCAGCACTTGCACGGCGTAACGCGTCAGCCATGACCAGGATTTCCATCAGGTTATCGTTGGTCGGTGCACAAGTAGGTTGTACGATGAATACGTCTTTACCACGAACATTTTCAGTGATCTCAACAGCGATTTCGCCATCAGAGAACTGGCCTACAGAGGCAGCGCCTAGAGGAATATGTAAGTGACTTACGACTTTTTGAGCGAATTGTGGATGCGCGGTTCCACTAAAAACGACAAGATTGGGCATGAAGCACCCTTGGCGGTTGGTATGTATGGAAGTAGATGGCAGGGGTAGCTGGATTCGAACCAACGAATGCCGGGATCAAAACCCGGTGCCTTACCACTTGGCGATACCCCTAATGCGGCAGAACTTTAATATTTTTGCGGTATTGTGTCAAGGTAAATTAACAGTCTTACAGCAAATGATGTTCTGTCTTTTTTCGAGAAAATGGCAGGGGCGGCTGGATTCGAACCAACGGATGCCGAGATCAAAACCCGGTGCCTTACCACTTGGCGACGCCCCTAGATTTGATGAACTGTAAGATGGCAGGGGTAGCTGGATTCGAACCAACGGATGCCGGGATCAAAACCCGGTGCCTTACCACTTGGCGATACCCCTAATACAGTACATCTACAGGTGAATAATGGCAGGGGTAGCTGGATTCGAACCAACGGATGCCGAGATCAAAACCCGGTGCCTTACCACTTGGCGATACCCCTATTGAACCTTGAAATGATGTAATGGCGATTCTTGTAGACTGTTCACCAAGTAAGATTTACATGGTGCATTCTCAAGAATGTCGGTCACATTCATATCATCAGTTACTTCGATAAAAACACAAGCACCTGTACCTGTAAGCTTTGCAACACCGAATTGATCGAGATATTGCATTGCCTCATCGACTTCTGGATATAGGCTTCTTGCCACTGGCTCAAAGTTATTTCCGAAATCAGATGGCTTTATCTGATAGGCGCAAAATTTAGAGGGCTTCGTGTCTCTTGTCAACGTTTTTTGTGAAAAAAGCTGTTGAGTGCTGATAAAACAGTCAGGTTTTAACACAATGAACTGTTTTTGATCTAAGTCTATGAATGTTAAGTGTTCACCAATACCTTCAGCCCAGGCATTGCGACCATGAACAAAAATAGGCACATCCGCGCCCAGCTTGACGCCGAGCTCTGCCAGTTGCTCAGAATTTAAGCCACAATGCCATAACTGGTTCAGCACAATCAGGGTCGTTGCTGCATTGGATGAGCCACCACCAAGACCTGCACCCATGGGAATATTCTTCTCTAGTCGAATGATCAGACCAGAAGGCGTTTTGGTATAAGGCTGCAAAATCTGCGCTGCACGATAGATGAGATTCTGTTCCAGATCGACTGAGGCTAGACCTTCAATCTGAATCTGCTGATCATCTGTTTGCTCAAACTCTAGCCAGTCACACAAATCTATCAACTGAAAGATACTTTGCAGCTCGTGATAACTATCCGGACGGCGACCGGTGATATGGAGAAACAAATTCAGTTTTGCAGGTGCGGGAACACGAATCATCATAAGCTTGCGTCAGACCAGTTAACGGTTTTGAATCACCATTGTAATACGGTTTTCACCCCCATTCTCAAGTGACTGCTTTAAAATCAAGCGGTTTGGAACAGTTGCCTGCTGGTTATAACTCAGATCTACCGTCCAGCCTTGTTCAATAATCTGGCTGATACGCTGTGAGCTGTCTTTCTGGATCTGGGCAGATTGTGTCGCAGGACGTGCCTGTACCCAATCAACTAAATGACTAATCGGGGCTTGCCAGCCGGTTGCACGTTGCAATAGCTCTTCTGCCGTTGCTGCCTTGATCAGGCCGGTTTTGGCACTATTCAACGTCACCTGACCAGGAGTACCTGAAATCTGGGTTTTTCCGGCACCTAAGATACCAGTCAGTTCAATATCAAACTCTTCCTGCTGCTGCACCCAGGTAAAAAAGGCACTGCCGCTTTGCTGAGGTGTACGTACCCCGATTTTACCTTGCAGCTGGAACTGGTTTTCAGCCTGTACCGATGGCGTGACAGGCGCTTTTTGCTGCACCATCTGCTGACAACCACTCATGAACAGGGCAGTAGAAGCAATGAAACAGCAGCCTAAAGTACTTATGTTGCGCATAAAAGAATGGACTCGTTCAGGATTGTGGTGCTAACAATAGCGAATTAAGTTGGTTTAATTCTGGGTCATTTGGATGGTTTTGTTGTAATTGTTGTAACACTTGATGGAATTGTTGTAGATCGCCTTTCATATAAAGCGAACGTGCATAACGGACGCCAATTTTTGCACTTGGATTCAGTTCATAGGCTTTAAGCAAGACTTGGGCAGCCGTGGTAAAGTCATTTTGCAAGTAACAGATATAGCCATAGGTATCCAGAATAGAAGCCTGTTCTGGTGCGTATTCCAGTGCCTGTTCAGCATAGCGCCGTGCTTCATCCAGACGGCGATTTTGACGGGCCAGCGTATAGGCATAAGCATTCAGATAGGTTGGACTATTCGGCTCGATTTTAAGCAGGGTTTTTAACAGCTGATCCAGTTGATCACGATCTTCATGTGGATCTAGCAATAAAACTTGAGCATAGACCAGTTCCGGATCATCCGGCAGGTTTTTGCTGGCTTCTTCCAGAATTCGGATCGCTGCGTTCTTATTGTTCATGCGTTTCAGAATATCCGCTTGAGCCAGATACAGGAAACTGGCATGTTGCGGATAATTGACCCGTTCCTGAGTCAGAAAGCGCAGTGCATCATGCAGTTTATCCTGCTCGGCAAAGATCGCAATGATATTGCGTCGTGAGACCGTATACAGGCTGCCATCCACCAGGCGGTAATACGCCTTGGCGGTTTCATAATGCTGTTTGCGTTCTGCATTGACCGCCAGATAGTAATAGGCTTCATTCTGGTACTGAGCCGAATAACGGAGCTCAACCAGGTATTTTTCAGCTCGTTCATATTGCTGCAGGTCAATACTGGTCAGACCGGCAATAAACAGTGCTTCTTCGTGTTGTGGTGATTTTTTCAGGATCGTTTCTAGTTTCTGTAAGGCCTTTTCAGCTTCATTTAGCTTGATCAGGTATTTAACCTCAGCCAGACGTATATCCATGTTATTGCGATGTTTGCGACTGGCTTTCTCGTACCATTTCAGCGTTTCCGCATCATCACCCAATGCCGCCAACAGATTGGCTTTCATCAGGATATAACCAGTCGACTTTGGACGTTTTTTTAAGGCGCGGTTGATGGTATTGAGAGCCTGTTCTAGCTGACCTTTTTGTGCTTCCAGACCGGCGACCAGCACCAGAATCGAAGGATTGTCTTTGGCTTTGCTAGTACTTAGAGCCTGAATTAAATATTCACGGTCATCCGGCTCATCCGGGGCAATCCCGGCCAGAATTTCTTCCAGATCGGCGTTATCATCAATTTTCAGGATCTTTTCCAGCGTTTCTGCCGCCAGTTCATACTCATGGGCTTTTAAGGCAATATGCGCCAGATAGAATAACGCCGGAACATCTTGCGGTTCCTGAACCACCCAATGGGTAGAAATATCCAGCGCTGCATTCAGGTCTTCATGTTCGAGGGCGATATTGAGTGCGCGCTGTTTAACCGCGGTGGAATTGCTTTTAATGGCCAGCACAGTATAGTTGTGTAAAGCGTTTGGAATATCGCGATAGGCGAGTGCGAACTCGGCTATCATACTTTGTTTTATCGCATCATAATTTTGATTTGCATGGTAAACTGCTTCTGCTGCATAAAGATGAGCAGTTGAAGCCATGCTAACCACCAGCAAGAATGTGGTAGAATATTGCTTAATGGTAGGGCCGTTTATACGGCTAGTTGTTAGACGCAATTTTTCTTTATCCAAGTAATGCTTTTTATGACACCGATGTTGCACAATAGCATAAATTTAGTGAAATGATGACCTGATATGTCTTTCTTTGCATTGGGTGTCAACCATCAAACTGCCTCTGTAGAGCTGCGCGAAAAGATTGCTTTTAACCCTGAAAAGTTAAGCATTTTACTTGCCGAGCAAAGCCAGCACCCTGTACTGAATGATATGGTGGTGGTGTCTACATGTAACCGGACCGAAGTTTACGCGATGTCGGACAATGTCGACATGGTGCTAAACTGGCTCGCCCAGACCAATGGTATTGATCCCAAGCAATTACAGAATCATGTTTATTGCTATGAGAATGCGCAAGCCGTCACTCATCTGATGCGTGTCGCCAGTGGTCTCGACTCCCTGATGCTTGGTGAACCGCAGATTCTGGGACAGGTCAAAACCGCACTCTCTCTTGCCAAAGAATCTAAAACCGTTTCGCAAAACCTGAATCGTATCTTTGAATATGCCTTTTATGCGGCCAAGCGTGTGCGCTCGGAAACAGCAGTCGGCAGTCATGCAGTATCGATGGGCTATGCAGTTGCACAATTAGCATTGCAAGTATTTAGCCGGCCTGAGCAGTTAACTGTAATGGTCGTGGCAGCCGGGGAAATGAACAGTCTGGTGGCCAAACATCTGGCAGAAATGGGCGTCAGAAAAATCATTATCTGTAACCGGACTCGTGCTCGTGCAGAGAATCTGGCGCAGGAAATTGCCCACCGTGCAGAAGTCGAGATTATTGATTTTGATCAGTTGGCAGCAAACTTGCATCGTGCAGATGTGATTTCCAGTTGTACCGGTAGTTTGCATCAAGTCATTCACTATCCGGATGTCAAAGCTGCTTTAAAGAAGCGCCGTTACCAGCAAATGCTGTTGGTCGATCTGGCTGTACCGCGTGATATTGATCCAAAAGTTGAAAAGCTGGATGGAGTTTATCTCTATGGCGTGGACGATCTGCAAAGCGTGATTGATGAAAACCTGGCGCAGCGTCGTCAGGCAGCGGTCGAAGCGGAAGTGATGGTCAATCAACTGGCGACTGAGTTGATCACCCAGCAGAAGGTGAGTGAGGCGGGTAGTACGATTCATGCTTACCGGGATTATGGGGAAAGCTTACGTCAGGAAGAACTGGCAACTGCTATGCAACGTATTGCCAAAGGTGAAAGTGCTGAAACAGTATTGGCCGAATTTTCGCATCGTTTGACCCAAAAACTTCTGCATCCGACCTCAATCATGCTGCGTGAAGCTGCCAAAGCTGAAGATCCAAGCTATTTTGAAATGCTACAGAACAGTTTGCAGGACGTGGTTCAGCATCGCCGTAAGGTTAAACATTAAAATGATGTTGGAATAACTTTCCGATATTTAAAAGGCGTTTAAAATAAACGCCTTTTTTATTTCTTGGTTTTTAATCTTCGAGTAAGGTCATGGAACGTTTTTTATCAATTTCATAAATCCGCATCTTGAGATTTTTCATCTCCGCGATGCTACTAAACTTTTTCGATTTTAATTTGTGTTGTAAGCATTGATATTGCAGCTTGATTGAGAAGTCTGCCGCCAGTTTGTCTGCCTGCTCAGGAGAAGAGGTGTAATCGCTGACATTGGCATGTTGCAGGATATGCTGTAACTCATGATGATGTGCAGCACAGGCACCGAGTACATAATAGGTCGACAATTCCGGATCATCCGGCAATTCATCAAAAATCACATTAAATATATTCAGAATCTTGAATAGCAATTGATCTTCACTGACCAGTGCACGTAGTGGTTCAAAATGAATATACAGATAAGGATGATTCAACAGAATCGCAATGACATATTCTTCGGCATCAATTTTGGTGCTAAAGCTTAGAGAGGCGTCATTATTGACTTTGGGTTGCCATTTGCGGCTAAAACCGAGTTTTTCCCGAAAGAACTGCTGTAGTAGATAACGGAATGAGCCAGCTTTTGGCAATAATTCGGTTAGCTGACGTAGCTCTCCCATCACCTGACTTTTACCTTCAGGCGTTGCAATGTCGTGATTCTGGGTGAGATGGGCAAAGACAAAGTCAGAGAGCAGCGGTGCCTGATCCAGCAGACGGCGGAAATTTTCAATGCCTTCACGACGAATCAGGGAGTCTGGGTCATGGTCATTCGGCAGGACAAAGAATTTTAACTCACGCCCATCGTTCAGTAAGGGTAGAGCAATTTCCAGAGTACGGCGTGCCGCTTTTTGTCCAGCCGCATCACCATCAAAGGCAATGGTAATCCGGTTATTCTGCTTGAACAGAATATTTAGGTGATCAGTATTACTTGCTGTTCCCAAAGTAGCCACTGCACCATGAATGCCATATTGCTGCAAGGCAATGACATCCATATAGCCTTCCACCATCAGCCAGTCTTGAGCTTTCTGCTTGCGACCTTCATACAGGCCATACAATAACTGGTTTTTATGGAAAACTTCTGAATCTGGTGAGTTGATGTATTTCGGTTTAATTTCGTCATTTAGTGCACGACCACCAAAACCGACCACACGGCCTTTACTATCCCGAATCGGAAAAATAACCCGATCACGGAGCAGGTCAAAATCCCGACCACTGTCGCTGGTACGAATCAGACCTAAAAGTTTGAGACCTTCAATATCCTGTGGAAAGGCTTTTTCCAGATGTTGCCAGTCTTCCGGTGCATAACCGAGTCGCCAGTAGGCAATCGTTTCTGAGGTCAGACCACGCTGTTTAAAATATTGCTGGGCACTTGGGCTGTTGGGTAGTTGACGCTCATAAAACTGCGCGATATTTTCCAGCAGGTCGTATAAGTTGCCATCTGCTTGTGCTTCTGCTGCAGGCATTTGCTCAAAAGCAGCAAAAGGGTCATCCGTATAAAATTCAGCTTCAGGTGCCTGAATTTCAGCAAATGGATCAAAATAAGCAGGTTGTTCAGGCGTCGGATTTGTAGATGTATCCGCAGTTTTTACTGGTGGCGTAGCAACCGGTTTTGGTTTGGCTTCGCGTTTGTATTTTAAGCGGTTGGAATCTTTATTGTCTTTAGGCAGTTCAATTCCGGTCTGGCTGGACAGGTCTTTCATCACTTCAATGAAATTGCGGCTGCCAATATCCATTAAAAAACGAATGGCATTGCCGTTGGCCTGACAGCCAAAGCAGTGGAAATACTGCTTGTCACGGTAGACGTGAAAAGAAGGTGATTTTTCCTGATGGAAAGGACAACAGCCCGAATAGGTGCGGCCAGTTTTTTTTAGTTTCACGTATTGACCAATCACATCGACAATATCGGTGCGATCGAGAATCTGATCAATCGTATGCTGAGGAATGGCCATGGTTTGCTAAGCTTCTCGTGCTGCGTTATTTAGGTGTTAAATCATTGAAAATTAAGAGTAGGATGATTCATCCAACGCTATAAATGAATTAATTGGTATAACCTGTTTGCACAATTTGTTCAAGCATGGCTCAGAAAATGCAAAAGGGCAAGTATGATAACTTGCCCTTTGTAAAAATGCACCTGTAACAGTCGGCTTATTCAGCAGTCGGTTCAGGCAGCTCAGTTTCAGTGGTTTTAGGACGATCGAGTAAACCAAAAGTCATGCGATTGGTCAGACTGCGTTTTTCTGCTTGGTCTTCAGATGATTGGCTAGACGTATCGGTCACGGTTTTGGCTTCTTTACCGAAAATACCCAAAGTCGCACGATTGAAGAAGCTGCCTTCACTACGTGCTGCACGCAGGTTCACGGTACCGTCGGCATTCACTAGACCTGGATAGTTTAGTTTCAGTACTTCGATATATTGCTGTGCTGTGGCTTTGTCACCTAGCTTGTCATAGCCGTAAGCAACGGTTGCCAGCGCTTCTGGAATCTGTGGCGTTTGTGGATAGTGTTCAATTACCCATAAACCACGTTCAACAGCAGCCAAATATGCTTTACGCTTGATATTGAAACGGGCCGCATTCATTTCGCTTTCTGCCAGTTCCTGACCGATAAACTTCATACGTTGTGCAGCGTCTACTGCATAGGGGCTTGATGGATAGCGACGAATGAAATCGACAAAATTCTGGTAAGCTACTTTCAGGTAGCTCACATCACGGTGTGACTGTTTTAGTGAGGTATAACGCAGCAGGCCATTATAGTTCTGCTCCATATTCGCTACGCCACGGACATAGTAAGCATAGTCGACATTTGGATGTTGCGGATTCAGACGGATAAAGCGTTCTGCCAGTGCCACTGCACCTTCATAATCTTTTTGCTGGAATTTGACATACAGCAGTTCCAGTTGCGCCTGCGGTGCATACTGGCTGGTTGGATAATAGGTTTCCAGTGCTTCGAGCTGTTTTGCTGCATCAGTATATTGTTTGCGATCTAGCGCGTTCTGTGCTTTTTGGATATAAACCTGTTCGCTAGATTCTGGACCTTTGTCCACGACTTCTTTTTTTGGATTACTGCTACAGCCTACCATTGCCGATGCAATGCCTAACGTCACAGCAAGCATTGTCATTTTATAATGTGGTAGCGACATAAAAATTCCTCTGTTAATACGGGCAATGAGCTACAATTGCACTATTAAACCACTTTTGTCTGAATGAGCAAATGAGTCAAGCACAATCTTCCAATTCTAATATCCCTGATACTGATTTCAATTTACTTGAAGATTCTGAGGATGCAGATAACCATACTTCAGACGCAACTGCAACACGTTTATCGTTGCAATTTCAATTGGATGAAAGTTATATCGGGCAACGTATCGACCAGATTGCGGCCATGGTCTGGAGCGATTTTTCTCGAGAAAAGCTCAAACAATGGATCAAAGACGGCAATTTATTAGTGAATGGTCAACCAGTTAAGCCGAAATTTAAAAGTGACGGTTTTGAAACACTGACTTTAAACGTTGAACTGGAGGCACAAACTCGTAGCCTACCTGAAGATATTCCACTGGATATCGTCTATGAAGATGATGACATTATTGTCATTAACAAACCAGTGGGCATGGTGGTGCATCCGGGTGCAGGCAATATGACCGGTACGCTGGTTAATGCCTTGCTGCATCATTATCCGAAATCTTCTGAACTGGCGCGTGCAGGTTTAGTGCACCGGATCGATAAAGATACTAGTGGTCTATTGGTTGTCGCTAAAAATCTGGAAGCGCAGTTTGCGCTTAGCAAGCAGCTTGAGAAAAAGACCGTCTACCGTGTGTATGACCTGATCGTATATGGCAACATCATTGCCGGCGGTACCATTGATGAACCGATTAAACGTCATCCAGTGGATCGTGTGAAAATGGCAGTCCTGCCAGGCGGTAAGGAAGCGGTGACGCACTACAATGTGAAAGAACGCTTCCAGCATTTCACCCGTATTCAGGCACGTCTGGAAACCGGTCGTACGCACCAGATTCGTGTGCACTTTAGCTACCTGGGCTATGGTCTGGTGGGTGATCAGGTCTATATGCCACGTGTGCGTATGCCAGCCGGTGCTTCGCAATTGCTGGATGACACCTTGCGTGGTTTTAAACGTCAGGCACTGCATGCAGCGACTCTAGGCCTGAAACATCCACGTACCAAAGAAGAAATGACCTTTAATGCGCCGTGGCCAGAAGACTTCGCCAATCTGGTTGAAGTGCTGCGTAGCGAAAACAAGGCCTATTAATTTTTCATTCTATTAGCAGTCATTAAAAAAAGGGAAGCGACATGCAATTTGTACAAGGTTTGCCTCAAGGCGTTTATGTGGGTCAGACCCGTGTTCATCATGAACAGGTACAGCCTTCAGCCCAGCCAGAACTGGCCGGCTTTAACCTGGCTTTGCATGTCAATGATGATGCTGCACGTGTACAGAAGCATCGCATCCAGCTGTTGAAAGACTTCCAGCCTTTTGGTGTGGACAAAATTACCTGGATGACACAGACGCATAGCACCATTTGTCATACCATCAATGAGCAGATGCCTTTCGAGGCATTGGTCGGCGATGGCCTGGTCACACAGCGCAAGGCCCATGCCTTGATGATGATGACGGCAGACTGCTTACCTGTGGTACTGGGTAATGCTGAAGGCACTGAAGTAGCCAATCTGCATGCGGGTTGGCGTGGGCTGGCAGGCGGTATCGTTGAAAATACCATTGCCGCGATGCAATCCAAGCCTACCTGGGCGTGGCTCGGTGTAGCGATCAGCCAGCCTTGTTTTGAAATTGGCTCAGAAGTAAAAGAAGCTTTCTGTTCCAAATATCCTGAACTGGACAGTGCATTTCAGGCAGGGGAACAGGCCGGAAAATACTATGCGGATCTGTATGCGATTGCGCGTTACATCTTACAGCAGCAGGGTGTTGAGACTGTTCTAGGTGGCGATCAGTGTTCATATCGTCAGGCGGATGAATATTTTTCCTATCGCCGTGAAGCCAAAACCGGACGCATGGCAACATTCGTGTTTATGGCATGAAAATGTTAAACTTGATTGAAATTCTTGGTTTTTGATTGTTATGTCCCTATCTTCCCAATCTGCTGCGATTGTTTATCACAGTCCTTATGGACACACGGCTAAAGTGGCAAACTTCATTGCCGAAGGCGCACAAAAAACTGGTGTCCAGGTGCATATGATGAATGTGGAACAGGTGGATTGGGAGGTGTTGGACGCTGCCGATGCAATTGTATTTGGCTGTCCGACCTATATGGGTAGTCTGACTTCTGCCATGAAGTTATTTATGGAGCAGTCGTCCAAGCGCTGGCTGGCACGTAGCTGGCAGGGTAAACTGGCTGCAGCCTTTACCAATGGTGGTGGACTCAGTGGCGACAAGTTGGCGGTCCTGCAGCAAATCAACTTATTTGCCATGCAGCATGGCATGTTGTGGAGTGGCTTACCATTAATGCCGACAGGACGTGCAGTGACCGATCTGAATCGGATGTCGAGCTTTCTGGGTCTCATGACCCAATCTGATAATGCGCCTGTTGAAGTGACACCACCGGAAGGGGATTTACAAACCGCGATCTGGTTTGGTGAATATATTGCCTTGACACTGGCCCGTCTGAATCTGAAAGCCTAATTCGATCCATAAAAAAAACCTCCATCAATTGGAGGTTTTTTTATTGCTGGCATTATTTATGGAAAATACGCGCTTTATCACGTTGCCAGTCACGGTCTTTTTCAGATGCACGTTTGTCGTGTAACTGTTTACCTTTTACCAACGCAATTTCCAGCTTGGCATGCGGGCCTTTCCAGTAACAGGCCAGTGGTACACAGGAATAACCTTTCTGGTTGATCGCGCCCATGAGTTTTTCAATTTCACGGCGTTTCAGCAGCAGTTTACGGGTACGCGTTGCTTCAGGGACAACATGGGTAGATGCACTCAGTAAAGGCTGAATCTGTGCGCCGAACAGGAACGCCTCACCATTTTTAAAGGTGATATAGCTCTCCACAATACTCATACGACCGGCACGCAGGGATTTTACTTCCCAGCCTTGCAAGGAAAGCCCAGCTTCAAATTTTTCTTCAATAAAATAATCGTGACGGGCACGTTTGTTCAGAGCAATCGTTCCGCCGTTATTTTTTTTAACTACAGTTGCTTTCGCCATAATCAGACACTTCCAAAGTTGTAGCTATTGTACCGTAACTTTTATTGAGTTGAAGTGTTTAAATTGATGGAGTTTCTTCACTAAAAAATGAAGATTTTGTTAAAATGGAAACTTACACAATAAACAGAGTACAAATGGATGACTAAAACTCGTGTAATTTATCCGGGAACTTTTGATCCGATCACCAATGGCCATATTGATTTGGTGACCCGCGCAGCAAAGATGTTTGATGAAGTTGTAGTTGCAATTGCAATCGGACATCACAAAAACCCGGTATTTAGTCTGGAAGAACGAGTTGAACTGGCCCAAACGTCATTAAGCCATTTGAACAATGTTGAATTTGTAGGATTTGATGGCCTGCTGGTGAACTTCTTCCGCGAGCAGAATGCTACAGCGGTATTACGTGGTTTACGTGCAGTGTCCGATTTTGAGTATGAATTCCAGCTGGCCAACATGAACCGTCAACTGGATTCTCATTTTGAAGCGGTATTTTTAACCCCTTCAGAGCAATATTCTTTTATTTCATCCACATTGGTGCGTGAAATTGCTCGTTTAAGAGGTGATGTGACCAAGTTTGTTCCGCCAAACGTGGTTGAAGCCTTCGAGCGTAAACTTCAGCAAGGTTGGTAGAGTGTCTTTATATATCACCGATGAATGTATCAATTGTGATGTCTGTGAACCTGTCTGTCCGAATGAGGCAATTTTTATGGGTGACGTCATCTATGAAATTAACCCGGACTTATGTACAGAATGCGTCGGACATCACGACAAACCACAGTGCCAGTTATTTTGTCCTGTGGACTGTATCCCGCTTGATCCGAACCATGCCGAGACCCGTGAGGAGCTTCAGGCCAAGTATGAAAAACTGACTGCTCAAAAAACATCAAGCAATTAGTCGCCAGATTTGGTACTATGCGGCTCGAAGTGAGCCAGACGATCGCTGCTGTGGAGATCTCCGTGATTGAAGCAGGGGAGGAAAGTCCGGGCTTCATAGGGCAAGGTGCCAGGTAACGCCTGGGCGGCGTGAGCCGACGGAAAGTGCAGCAGAGAGTAGACCGCCTTCATTATGGTTCTGAGCAATCGGAATCGGAGGTAAGGGTGAAAGGGTGCGGTAAGAGCGCACCGCATGGCTGGTAACAGTTCATGGCATGGTAAACCCCACCGGAAGCAAGACCAAATAGGGATCCTTTAGGCATGGCCCATGCTGGATCCGGGTAGGTCGCTTGAGCGTATGAGTGATTGTACGCCTAGAGGAATGATCGTTCTCGACAGAACCCGGCTTATCGGCTCACTTCAACAAATTTTGATCAAACAGCACAATATGGGGTTGACGTGATTTACAGAAAATCCCATAATGCGCGCACAGTTTAAGGCTATGTAGCTCAGTTGGTTAGAGCACCGCACTCATAATGCGGGGGTCACAAGTTCAAGTCTCGTCATAGCCACCATATTCTGAAAAACCCACTCCGATTGAGTGGGTTTTTTTTATAGCTAATGTTTTGTGGCTTCATTGGTTAAAAATCTAAAAAGCCTTACAATAGTTAAAATAAAACAAATAACAAGAATATGTATGATGATTAAAAATTTAATGCTATCAACTCTGATTTTCTTTATTGCTTTACCTGTTTTTGCTGCAGATTCAATTAAGTCACTTCCTTTTAAAGAAAAAAGTATTTCCAAAGCAGAAATACGATCAATTTGTCAGAAAATAAAACTTAGTTGTGATGAGAGTGGTGCAAAACTTTGGGTAGTTAAAATTGCTGAAGCTGAAAAATATTATTTAATTAATGAAAATTTACAAATGATTCAGCTTTCAAAACATCTTGGAAAGTATCAAATCGTTGATTATTGGGATCTAACCAGGTATCAACAGGTTTATGCGCTTGAAGAGGATAAGAGTGGTATAGAATTTATATATCCTGCCTTATACCCACTCTATCGGCATAGTTATGCTATTGCCTTAATTCATGGCTGGGTTTCAAATGATGCAGGTGAACAGAATGCACAGTTTATTCAATTACTTCCAAAAGGAAAGACAAAACTGGTCTTCGAGCATTTACCTTTTTACGAATACCAGAATCGACTTTCCTGCTACAAAGATATGAAAGATAAAAAGAATAATTATTGTGATGATCAGAAGGAGACCGTACTTAAGATCAGCTATAGAGATGTAGGATTGGCTTATTATGAATGGCGTTTAAGTTATTTGAATATAAACTGGCTTAAGAATAATAAAATCGACGAATATAAACAGCGGAGTTTGGCGTTAATCCCTTTTATTCAAGCGCAGTAAAGGCATGTAGCAGTGATCTAACATCATCCGTTTGCAACTGCTCACGCATTTTTAAAAACTGCTTTTCATCTAAGTCATAGAGCTTTAGAGAAAGTAGTTTCTTAATATCTTCTTCAGGGAAGCGATATTTAATAATTTTCGCAGGCACGCCACCTACAATCGCATAAGGTGGAACGTCTTTTGTGACGACAGCACCTGTTGCCACCACAGCACCTTCACCGAGCTTTACACCTTGCATAATCATGGCACGTGAGCCAATCCAACAGCCATCTCCAATGACTGTATCACCTGCAGGCACAAAACTACGTGTATCGAATGGAAACGCAGAAATCCAGTCTGTTCGGTGTAACTGGTTACCACCCATCATAATTACGCATTCTGCGCCAAAACAGACGAAATTCCCGATATAAAGCTGGTCAATCGGCTTCTCTGGTGTAGCTGGCTTATCATGCAGATAACGCACCACACAACGCTCAAAACCTTGATCCCAATAGGCTGAGTAATAACTGTAATTGCCCTTAATATGAATATTTGGATTCTTCACCGTTTTGGAGAGGAATTCGAACTCACACCAATGGTTCACAGGGGAATTAATCAACTTTTCAGCCATAACTAGGATTCAATAACAATTAATGCGTCATTATAGCGAATTGATCTTCAAGCTGGAGAACAATCCCATTCAATAACAGACCTGATTGCAGGGTTAAGTTTTACATGGTCTTAGCGGATTGAGGGATACGCGTAATGACTTTGATTTCGAAGTCAAAACCTGCCAGCCAGGTCACGCCCACAGCTGTCCAGTTCGGATAGGGCTTTTGCGTAAAAATCTGGTTTTTAACTTTCATAATGCTTTCAAATTGCTGTTCAGGATTGGTGTGAAAGGTCGTGACGTCGACAATATCATCGAAAGTACAACCAGCCGCTGCCAATGTAGCAGCCAAGTTTTCAAAAGCTCGTTCTACCTGTTTCTCAAAGTCAGGTTCAGGACTGCCATCTTCACGGCTACCAACCTGACCAGAAACAAATAATAAATCTTCTGATTTGATTGCGGCAGAATAATCATGCTGTTCATACAAAGCATGGCGATTTTGGGGAAATATTGCAGTTCTAGTCATGATAATTCTCGCTCAATTTTAATTTATACGTATTTTAGAAAGCTGTTTAAATTTTCACATACGTAACGTATGTAAACATAATTGACATACGATGCGTATGTCAATTAAAATTTTCACAATACTGATGGAAACAATATATGTCTGTACGTGAACAAAAAATGGCGGAAACCCGCAAAAAACTCATAGAAGTCGCACGTCGTGCATTTGCTGAATACGGTTATGCGGACACTTCCATGGATAAGCTCACGGCAGAAGCAGGGCTAACCCGGGGTGCGCTATACCATCATTTTGGTGATAAAAAGGGCTTATTTGCTGCCGTGGTCGATCAGATTGATTCAGAAATGGCTGAATATGCCGGGCAACATCTGGAGCAGCCTGATGATCTATGGGAGGGATTGATGCTTGAAGGGCGTACCTATATCGAACATGCTTTAAATGCTGAGTTCCAACGGATTGTGCTACGTGATGGTCCGGCAGTATTAGGGGACCCCGCACATTGGCCAAGTCAAAATAAATGCCTGCAGTCGACACGTGAATGCGTAGAACAGTTAATGGTTGAAGGTAGATTAAAACCAGTTGATGCACTTGCTGCGGCAGTCTTGCTCAATGGTGCAGCAATGAATGCAGCACTATGGGTCGCTTCTAGTGAGGATCCTGCACAGGTCTTACCTCAGGCTTTACAGGCATTTGAAGCCTTGGCATCTGGCTTCTTAAAATAAAATCGATGGGAATTTCTAGGCTCAATAAAAAACCCCTCATCTGAGGGGTCTTACAGCCTAAAATATCTAGTTAAAAATTAGATATATTCAACGCTTACAATTTCGTATTCGACTTCACCTTGTGGTGTCACGATTTTCACATCGTCGCCTTCGTTTTTACCCAGCAGGCCACGCGCGATCGGAGAGTTCACAGAGATCTTGTTGATCTTAAAGTCTGCTTCATCATCACCCACGATTTTGTAAGTTTTGCGTTCTTCAGTGTCTAGATTCTCAATAGTCACAGTGACACCAAAAACTACACGACCGTTTTGCTCCAGTTCTTTAACATCAATCACCTGGCAAGCGCCCAGTTTACCTTCGATGTCCTGAATACGGCCTTCACAGAAACCTTGCTGCTCACGCGCAGCATGATATTCCGCGTTTTCTTTTAAATCCCCATGCTCACGTGCCTCTGCAATCGCTGCAGTAATACGTGGACGATCCACAGTTTTCAGTTGGTGTAATTCTTTCTCTAAGGCAAGTTTGCCTTCGGGAGTCATAGGATAACGTTGCATAGTTGTCCCTCAGTAATAAAAATGAAAGTCTATAAATGAAAAAAAGCCCGCCACCGAGAAGGTGACGGGACTTCTCAGTAACGAATTAACCTACTGTTAAATCTTGCAAACGATATACATCCATTGGCAATTTAATTGCTAAAGCTTGGCATACAGCATCAGCACCATTCAGGGTAGTGGTATGGTATACCTTACCTTGAAGCGCAGAGCGACGGATCGAGAATGAATCCTGCTGAGCTTGTTTACCCTCAGTGGTATTGATAATGAGGTGAATTTCACCATTTTTCAAGCGGTCTACAATGTTTGGACGGCCTTCGGTTACTTTATTTACACGTTCACATTCAATACCTGCAGCTTTAATTACATCGTATGTGCCGCCAGTCGCAAGAATCTTGAAGCCAAAGTCAGCAAGCTGCTTCGCAATACCTACCGCACGTGGTTTATCAGAATCACGTACAGAGATGAATGCATGTTTCACTTCGCCTTCAGTTGGCAGACCTGGTAAACGATCGTTAGAGCCTAGAACAGCTTTGTAGAACGCTTCACCAAATGTTTTACCAACGCCCATTACTTCGCCTGTTGATTTCATTTCAGGGCCAAGGATCGGGTCAACACCAGGGAATTTGTTGAATGGGAATACTGCTTCTTTCACAGAGAAGTGAGCAGGGATAATCTCTTTGGTAAAGCCTTGAGACTCAAGAGATTGGCCAGCCATACAACGTGCAGCTACTTTTGCTAAAGATTCACCGATACATTTAGAAACGAACGGAACCGTACGAGAAGCACGAGGGTTCACTTCCAAAATGTAAACGTCATCGCCTTTCACCGCAAACTGAACGTTCATCAAGCCTACAACGCCAAGCTCTTTAGCCATAGCGATGGTTTGACGACGCATTTCGTTTTGCACGTCTTCAGACAATGAATATGGAGGAATCGAACATGCAGAGTCACCAGAGTGAATACCGGCTTGTTCAATGTGCTGCATAATACCGCCGATCACCACGTCTTTACCGTCAGATACGCAGTCCACGTCAACTTCAATCGCATCATCAAGGAAGTGATCCAGAAGAACAGGCGCTTCATTCGATGCTTGTACAGCATCACGTAAGTAGCGTTTTAATTCTTCGTCGTTATACACGATTTCCATCGCACGACCACCAAGGACGTAAGAAGGACGTACAACCAGTGGATAACCCACTTTAGCTGCTTCTGCCATACCTTCTTCAGCAGATTTTACGATGCTGTTATTAGGTTGACGAAGTTGCAGACGTTGAATCATTTGTTGGAAACGTTCACGGTCTTCTGCACGGTCAATCGCATCTGGAGATGTACCGATAATTGGCGCACCAGCTTCTTCCAAAGCACGAGCCAGTTTCAGTGGAGTCTGACCGCCGTACTGAACGATAATACCTTTCGGCTTTTCAGTACGTACGATTTCAAGAACGTCTTCAAGTGTAATCGGTTCGAAGTACAGACGATCAGACGTGTCATAGTCAGTTGAAACCGTTTCAGGGTTACAGTTCACCATGATGGTTTCATAACCGTCATCACGCATTGCCAGGGCAGCATGTACACAGCAGTAATCGAATTCGATACCTTGACCAATACGGTTAGGACCGCCACCAATCACCATGATCTTGTCACGGTTAGACGGATTAGATTCACACTCTTCATCGTAAGTTGAGTACATGTACGCTGTATCAGATTCAAACTCTGCTGCACATGTATCCACACGTTTGTAGACTGGAGTTACGCCCAGATTCCAACGGTGCTTACGGAATTGTTTTTGTGAAATACCCATCAGGTTGGCAATACGGTGGTCAGATAAACCTTTACGTTTAAATGAACGGATATTGTCAGCGTTAAGATCACCAAAACCTAAAGATTTGATTTGTTCTTCAGTTTTAACGATGTCTTCGATCTGGATCAGGAACCAGCGGTCAATATTGGTTGCCGCAAATACTTCATCAAGCGTGAAACCGTGACGGAATGCATCAGCCACATACCAGATACGTTCTGGACCTGGAACTTTAAGTTCTTGAAGAATCTTCTCGCGCGCACCTTCAGTACCCACTTCGATTTTTTCATCAAAACCAGTTGCGCCAACTTCAAGACCGCGAAGTGCTTTGTTCACAGACTCCTGGAAGTTACGGCCGATCGCCATCACTTCACCTACAGATTTCATCTGTGTAGTTAGTGTCGCATCAGCTTGCGGGAATTTTTCGAAGTTGAAACGTGGAATCTTGGTAACAACGTAGTCAATTGCTGGTTCGAACGATGCTGGAGTTGTACCGCCAGTGATGTCGTTTTTCAGCTCATCAAGGGTATAACCAACAGCCAGTTTCGCTGCGATTTTCGCAATCGGGAAACCAGTCGCTTTAGATGCCAGTGCAGATGAACGCGATACACGTGGGTTCATCTCGATGATTACCATACGACCATCTTTCGGGTTAATACCGAACTGAACGTTAGAACCACCCGTTTCAACACCGATTTCACGAAGAACTGCTAAAGATGCATTACGCATCAACTGGTATTCTTTATCAGTCAGTGTTTGTGCAGGCGCAACAGTGATCGAGTCACCGGTGTGTACGCCCATTGGGTCAAAGTTTTCGATCGCACATACAATGATACAGTTGTCGTTTTTGTCACGAACAACTTCCATCTCGTACTCTTTCCAGCCAATCAATGATTCATCGATCAATAATTGGTGAGTAGGAGAGAGGTCGAAACCGCGTTCACAGATTTCCAGGAATTCTTCACGGTTGTAAGCAATACCACCGCCTGAACCACCCATCGTAAATGATGGACGGATAATCACAGGGAAACCGAAGCGCGCTTGAATCTCAAGTGCTTCTTCCATTGATTCAGCAATAGCCGCTTTTGGACATTCCAGACCAATTTTACGCATTGCTTCGTCAAACAGTTTACGGTCTTCTGCTTTTTCGATAGCTTCTTTGGTCGCGCCGATCAGTTCAACGTTGTATTTTTCAAGAATACCGTTGGCATCCAGTGCAAGGGCACAGTTCAGTGCAGTCTGGCCACCCATCGTCGGAAGCACAGCATCTGGACGTTCTTTTTCAATGATTGCTGCAACAGTCTGCCAGGTAATCGGTTCGATATACGTTGCATCTGCCATTGCAGGGTCGGTCATAATGGTCGCTGGGTTAGAGTTCACCAGAATAACGCGGTAGCCTTCTTCACGAAGCGCTTTACATGCTTGAGCACCTGAGTAGTCAAACTCACATGCTTGACCGATGACGATCGGACCAGCACCAATGATCAAGATGCTTTTAATGTCAGTACGTTTAGCCATGATGCTTCCTTAATTACTTCTTAGATGCTTCGATAAGTTCGATGAAATGATCGAACAATGGTGCGCAGTCATGTGGACCAGGGCTTGCTTCAGGGTGACCCTGGAAGCTGAACGCAGGTTTGTCTGTACGATGGATACCTTGGTTTGTACCATCAAACAGTGAGCGATGAGTCACACGCAATACCGCAGGCAGGGTGCTTTCATCCACTGCGAAGCCGTGGTTTTGAGAAGTAATCATCACTGTACCAGTTTCGATGTTCTGTACAGGATGGTTAGCGCCATGGTGACCGTGCGGCATTTTTACCGTTTTAGCACCCGATGCAAGAGCAAGAATCTGGTGACCTAAGCAGATACCAAATACTGGAATTTCAGTTGTTTCAACAATTGTTTTTACAGCTTCAATTGCGTAGTCACATGCAGCTGGATCGCCAGGACCATTTGACAGGAATACGCCATCTGGATTTAACGCAAGTACTTTTTCAGCAGGAGTTTGTGCAGGCACCACAGTTAATTTACAGCCGCGGTCTGCGAGCATACGCAAGATGTTGGTTTTGACACCGTAGTCGTATGCAACCACATGGAATTTAAGTTCAGGTTGAGTAAAGCCTTTGCCAAGTGCCCATGAGCCTTCAGTCCATTCGAAACCGGTCGGATCACAGCATTCTTTCGCAAGGTCTAAACCACTTAAACCACCGAATGCACGTGCTTTTTCGACTGCTTCTTCTTCAGTGATGTTTTCACCCGCAAGGATACAACCGTTTTGTGCACCTTTATCACGCAAAATTCGAGTTAATCGTCGCGTGTCGATGTCAGCAATGGCAACTACATTGTGCTGTTTTAAATAATCACCGAGTGATTGATTCGCACGGAAGTTACTATGTAGTAAAGGAAGGTCACGGATAATTAAACCGTTTGCCCATACTTTATGAATACGACCTGATTCAGCGTCTTCTTCGTTGCAACCTGTGTTACCGATATGTGGGTAAGTTAGCGTTACAAGCTGCTGTGCATAACTAGGATCAGTCAAAATTTCTTGATAGCCAGTCATGGCAGTGTTGAAAACGACTTCACCAGTCGTACAACCCGATGCGCCAATTGAAGTACCTTTAAAGATAGTTCCGTCGGCAAGGGCTAAAATTGCTGGGGTGCTCAAACCAAAGCTCCTGAAATTTAGGCTGTAAAAAAGCGAGTAGACGAAAAAAAAGGAAGGTTAATTTTTAAACCTACCCTCCTATGTCTGCTCGCTTGAACTTAACACGGCATTATACGCAGAACCACCCTCCAAGTCCAATAGCTTTACAGCAAAAGTATGAGATAAATGGCTTGCTTTTTGCTTGAAAGTCTGTTTTACGAACAACGTAAAAAAATGTAAGCAATTAAGAATTGTCTAACAAATCAAATCTTAATTTTTATCAAAACTACTAATATGGATGAGTCGTAATATAACTATAGGAATAAGACACATGACTACAGCAGCGAAATCTTCCCAATCCAAGAAAAAGATCAATACCGTGGTTTCAGAAACGACTGAACAGCTTGAAAAAGTAGCAGCTGAAGCCAAAGAACAGGTGGTGGAAACCATCGAAGAAAGCAAAGAGAAACTTGAAGTCGAAGCGAAACAGCTGGGTGATACTGTGCAGGAGCAGTTACGTCAGTTGAAACAGGATCTGTTGCAACGGATCGATACTTTGAAAGAGCAGTTATTTGGTTCGCAAAAAGAACTGACTGAATTAACCAGCTTTATCAAAACCGAATTTACTGCAGTCATTGAAGACTTATCCAATATGGGTAAGGAACTGAAAGAAGATGTCAGCCAGATCTCGACCAAACATAAAGAGCATCTGACTGGTACATTCAAGCGCTCAAAAGATAGTACCATTGAAGTTCTAAAAAAGGTCAAACCCATGGTAAAAGCTGAAAGTTCAGAAAAAAGCCCTGAGCTGAAGAGTTAAGGGAAGACGCTGACTTAAATTGCATGAAAGGAGAACTGGATACGTTCTCCTTTGTCTTTTTGAGGCAAAACGGACTCACAATAATAATGAAAGGGGGTCACGATGCAGCAGCATTATTTTGTAGGTGTACTTTGTTTACTGACGCTGATTATGATGCTTAATCTGGAAAGTTGGTTGATGCGTGCACTTTATCTCGGTGTGATGATGTTATGTCTGGGATTCTTTGGACTAACTTTTGGAACGATTATCCTGATCATCTTCACGTTAACTGTAATTTTTTATGCCGCGGTAAAATCAGTGCAGGACAATTACCGCTTACATCACTAAAATGTCGAAAACAATTAAAATGAACTCTTAGTCTATCAGCTTAAATATCGTTTAAATTATTATTAAAGTAGCCAGCCCTAAGTGTTGAGAGCAGGCTAATTATTTCAATTTAATATTGACCTGAATCTACGTAGAGAAAATACAGAAAAATATTTTCTTCAAGCTATAACAGCGAACTTTGAGCGGATGAGCCGGAAAAGCCCATAAAAAAACGTGAGACTTTAATGCTCACGTTTTTTAATATCTTTGTTATCCAGCAAATGCTTTTAATCTGCATTAAAAGACATGCAGCCAATCCCGTTTATTGTGGAAGTCTGCTTCTGGGCTGCTGTGCTGCATCGCAAAGTATTGATCACCTTGTGAGGTTTTTAATACTGCTGTCAGACCAATAAACAGGTCTGCCCATTTAAGTTTATGCTCAACCATAAACTCGGTCAGATCCAGACTGACATTCAGACCATAATGGGTACGTTTAAGCTGATTCAGTTCGATATCGTATGCAGCAGGTGGCGGCATATCTTCCGGATAGCGATATTCCTCAAACTGATAGGCTTGCCAAGCCTGAGAAGGAGAGAGATTGATTTCACGATAATAATCTTCACCCTGAACCCCGATAAAGATTTCAAAGCAGGTCTGTTCCCACAAAAAATTACGACGGGGATGTGCAGTAACCATTTCTGGCCACAGCACGTACTGGTTGGGATCGCGCAACCAAAATCCGACATTCAAGCTGTATGGATTTTGCTGTTCGATGGCACCGACCAATGAGATTGCCTGAAAACGGCGATCAAATGCGCTGAGTTCGTAACTGGCCATAAATCCTGTACTTAGTTAGAAAGATGGGCAAAACGGACAAGATTGGATAACTTCTGGTTTTGCTTTGGTGCTTTCTTGTAAAGCAGCGCAATTTTACCAATAGTTTGTACCACTTCAGCACCTGTAGTTTCTGAAAGTTCAGCAATGAGTGCTGCACGTGCTTCACGGTCTTCAGCCACCACTTTTACTTTAATGAGTTCGTGATCATTAAGGGCACGATTTAGCTCTTCAACTACAGATTCAGTTAAGCCTTTGTCACCAAGCATTACAACCGGGTTTAATGCATGTCCAATTTGACGTAAACGCTTACGTTCCTGAATAGATAAAGACGCCATGAGAGATAACCTGATTTTTAAAACGGCTTAGTATAGCAAAAGCGAAAAATAAACGCTGTAAATTCTCAGGAAATAATCACTTGTAAATAATCGCAAATTACACCGGAATACTCAGATTTAGATACACATGTATACTGCAAAAAATGTGTTTTTCCCGTACAATGAATCATTAGAAGTTTTTTTTATTTAGAGAGTTATGGCAACACGCATTACCAACCAAAAGTTATCTAAAAGTAGTCGTGCGTGGATGAGAGAGCATCTTGATGACTTTTATGTGAAAAAAGCACAAAAAGAAGGTTATCGTGCCCGTGCTGCGTACAAGTTGCTAGAAATTCAGGAAAAATACGGCATTATCAAACCCGGCATGACGGTAGTGGACTTGGGTGCTGCCCCAGGAAGCTGGTCCCAGATTGCCGGAAAACTGGTCGGTGATAAAGGTCTGGTGATTGCATCAGACATCTTAGAAATGGATGCGCTACCTGATGTGACTTTCTTGCAGGGCGATTTCCGTGAACAAGAAGTATTCGATAAATTGTTAAATATTTTAAACGGACGCACAGTAGACGTTGTAATTTCAGATATGGCCCCCAATACATCAGGTAATAGAGCTGTAGATCAACCTCGTCAGATTTATTTATGTGAACTTGCTCTGGATTTTGCCAACAAGGTACTCGGTCCCAAAGGACAGTTTGTAGTGAAAGTATTCCAGGGTTCAGGTTTTGATGAATTTCGTAAAGAAGTCGTCAACAGTTTTGATGTATTGAAGACGATTAAACCTGCTGCATCACGTGCCCGTTCGAAAGAAGTGTTTCTGGTCGGACAGGGACGCAAGAAGGCTTTGAAATAAAGTTTACTTGCCAACACGTTAAAAATTGTGCATTTTGTAGGTTTTTACATTATTGCAAATTGATTTGCAGCTTATTGATTAAGGTCACCCTTCGAGGGCATGATCAAATTAGATTGGAATGGGAAATAAAGCTTTGAGCGATCTTTTTAAGAATGCCGTATTGTGGCTCGTGATACTGGGTGTGCTGGTGTTAATCTTCAGCAACGTCAGTGACCGCAATCAACCGACTACAATGAACTATTCGGAGTTTGTTGCCGCGGTCAATGCTGGCCAAATTAAACAAGTTACAATTGATGGCGAAAGAATTCGCGGTGAAAAATCAAACGGTTCAGAGTTTGAAAGCATTCGCCCGGCAGTTCAAGACCCAGAACTGATGCCAAGCCTGATTAAAAATAATGTGGTCGTTGAAGGTGAAGCGCCTCAACGTCAAGGCTTGCTCATGCAATTGCTGATTGCAAGTTTCCCTGTACTTCTAATCATTTTGTTATTCATGTTCTTTATGCGCAACATGGGTGGTGGTGCAGGCGGCAAGAATGGCCCAATGAGCTTTGGTAAATCTAAAGCGAAAATGCTATCTGAAGACCAGATCAAAGTAACATTTACTGATGTGGCGGGTTGTGATGAAGCAAAACAGGAAGTAGTCGAAATTGTTGACTTCCTGAAAGATCCTGCAAAATTCAAACGCTTGGGTGCGACTATTCCTAAAGGCGTCCTGATGGTGGGTCCTCCAGGTACAGGTAAAACCTTGCTGGCTAAAGCCATTGCAGGTGAAGCAAAAGTTCCATTCTTTAGTATCTCAGGTTCTGACTTCGTTGAAATGTTTGTCGGTGTCGGTGCATCACGTGTACGTGACATGTTCGAACAGGCAAAACGTCATGCGCCATGTATCATCTTCATTGATGAGATTGATGCAGTCGGTCGTCATCGTGGTTCAGGTACAGGTGGCGGTCATGATGAACGTGAACAGACTCTGAACCAGATGCTGGTAGAAATGGATGGTTTCGAAGGCAATGAAGGCATTATTGTCATCGCTGCAACTAACCGTGCTGATGTACTGGATAAAGCCTTACTTCGTCCAGGTCGTTTCGACCGTCAAGTCATGGTAGGTCTACCAGATATTAAAGGTCGTGAGCAAATCCTGAATGTACACTTGAAGAAACTTCCTTCTACTACTGGTGTAGATGTCAAAGTTCTTGCTCGTGGTACGCCAGGCTTCTCAGGTGCACAGTTGGCCAATCTTGTAAACGAAGCGGCATTATTTGCTGCACGCCGTAACAAGAACACAGTCGACATGCATGACTTTGAAGATGCGAAAGACAAACTGTACATGGGTCCTGAACGTAAATCGATGGTACTTCGTGAAGAAGAACGTCGTGCTACGGCTTACCATGAAGCAGGTCATGCGATTGTTGCAGAAATGCTTCCAGGTACAGACCCTGTGCATAAAGTCACCATCATGCCGCGTGGCTGGGCATTAGGTGTCACCTGGCAGTTGCCTGAATTTGACCAGACTAGCCATTATAAAGACAAAATGTTGAATGAACTTTCAATCCTGTTCGGTGGTCGTATCGCAGAGGAAGTCTTCATTAACCAGATGTCGACTGGTGCTTCGAATGACTTTGAACGTGCAACTAAAATGGCACGTGCAATGGTGACCAAATATGGTATGTCAGACAAGTTAGGTGTCATGGTCTACGAAGATGACTCTCAACAGTCTTTCATGGGTAGCATTGGTACCCGTACGATTTCTGAGGCCACCCAACAACAGGTAGATGCGGAAGTTCGTCGCATTATTGATGAGCAATACAAGGTTGCGCGCGATATCCTTGAAAACAACAAAGATATTGCCCATGCCATGGTGAAAGCGCTACTTGAATGGGAAACAATTGATCGTGAACAGATTCGTGACATTATGGAAGGTCGTGAGCCAAAACCACCTAAAGTTTATGTTTCAGACAATCCAGTGATTGATGTAACACCGACTGATGGTCCAATGACTCCTCCGCCATTACCAGCGAACTAAGTTAAAAATTAAAACCACCTTCGGGTGGTTTTTTTATGGCCATTGTTTTGTCATATCTAGTTGAATGCTATAGTCAATTCATAAAAATCACTGAGTAAAAATAAGAATGACTTTACCTGTTCTGGAATCTAGTATTTATCAGCTACGTTTGGAGCCACTGAGCTGGGAACATTTTGCAGACTTAGAAAATGCATGTGCCGAAGGGGACTTGGGGGAAGTGTTATATAATTCGGTACCTTACCTACATAAACTTAAACACTACTTTACCCAAGCTTTTGAACAGCAGTCCAAAGGTGAAAGAATGGCTTTTGCTGTGATTGATCTGAATTCGGGTCGCGCTATTGGTACTACCAGTTATCATGATATCAAGCCGGAAATTCCACGTGTTGAAATTGGCTTTACCTGGTATGCCAAACCTTATCAACGAACCTATGTAAACCGGGTCTGTAAATATCTTTTGCTGCAGCATGCATTTGAAGAGCTGAATGCTCAAGTGGTAGGCTTTCGGACTGATCATCTGAATCTTAAAAGTCAAAAAGCTATTGAAGCTCTGGGTGCCAAACAGGATGGCATCATTAGATGTCATATGCTGCGTAAAGATGGCATGACACTCAGAGATAGTTATATCTATAGTATTTTAAAAAGCGAATGGGTTGATGTAAAAGCGTTACTGCAATCCAAGCTGATGCAATATTCCAATAAGAACTATTTTGAAATCTAGCTATTGAATAGATTGAGCTTTGCTTTATTGATCTTTCCATAAGACAATACCGGGGTTATTGTGAACTAGGATTGAACCATGCAGCTGAAGCCACTACGACCACAGATCTGGACTTTCGGTCATTTGAAACTGGATTTGTCTCAGCCGCATGTGATGGGAATTTTAAATGTGACTCCGGATTCCTTTAGCGATGGGGGGCTGCACAATCAGAAAGATCAGGCAGTAGTAAAAGCCCTGGAAATGATTGCTGATGGTGCCACCGTAATTGATGTGGGTGGTGAATCTACACGTCCAGGTGCATCAGTCGTGGAAGTTGAAGAAGAAATCCGTCGTGTTGTGCCTGTAGTTGAAGAACTGGCCAAGCATGATGTGATCATCTCGATTGATACTTCACAGCCAGAAGTGATTAAAGCAGCCGTGAAAGCGGGTGCACATATCTGGAATGATGTACGCGCGCTCACTCGTCCACAAGCGTTAGAGACGGCAGCAGAACTGAATATTCCGGTGATCATCATGCATATGCGTGGTGAGCCGACTACGATGAATAATCTGGATCAGTATGATGATGTGACTCAGGATGTGATTCGGGAACTGTCACAACGGGTTCAAGATGCTCTAGATGTGGGTGTTAAAGCTGAACATATCATGATTGATCCTGGTTTTGGATTTGCAAAAAATGCCCAGCAAAATTTAAAGCTGTTGCAAGAGTTTTATAAATTGACAGAAATGGGCTATCCGATTTTGTCTGCTTTATCCCGCAAACGTTTTATTGGTGCTGCACTAGATGGTGCAGAACCACAAGCACGTGCAGTAGGCTCGGCTGCGGCACATTTGCTGAGCATTCAGCAAGGTGCCTGTATGGTTCGTGCACATGATGTCAAGGTAACAGCAGACGCCATCAAAATCTGGAAA
Organism: Acinetobacter sp. YH12235; assembly: GCF_013417705.1. Classification (NCBI taxonomy): domain Bacteria; kingdom Pseudomonadati; phylum Pseudomonadota; class Gammaproteobacteria; order Moraxellales; family Moraxellaceae; genus Acinetobacter; species Acinetobacter sp. YH12235. The sequence goes on from NZ_VPDL01000001.1 coordinate 80,662, forward strand.
GCTATGCAAAATGCCTAAATCTGGGCTGAAAGACATATAGGAGCACAAGCTGTTTGGCTTTTAAACAGCAATGTGCTATACAGGCACGCTTAAGTTAGATTGTCATCTTTTAGAGTGCCTGTAATGTTTGCAGATTTACTTCTCCCCATGTTCGATGATGAATATTATCCCGATATTCTGGTTGCAGAAATCAAGCAACACATCGAACGTTTTGCTTCAAAAGTATCTAAATCCGGTTTATCAGATCAGGATGTATATCAGCTGGCCCATGAGACTGTGGCAGACATCAATGCCATGAAGCCACAGTTTGAAGATCTGGATTCGTCTCTGGATGATACTGCCGCAGACTATATTGCCGAGGCCATGATGATGGTCGTGCAAGAGCAGGGTCTGTTTGATATTGAAATGGAAGAACTGGTCGTTAATCGCGAATGGTAAAAAAAGCCCTGTTAAACAGGGCTTTTTTTTAATAATCTGAAAATACGTCTTTTAAATTTTTATAATGAATTTCATCCAGTAATTTCTGCTCTTCCAGCATGCAGCTATGATGCAAATCCAGATAATACTGTTTTAAATCTTTTTGATAAGGCACCGGTTCCGGCTCTTTGCTTTGCGATTGCTGATAAGACCAGTAAGCCAGCTGACGGATTTTCTGCAAACGTACCAATAGGGTGCTGCGAGTCGAAACTCTAAAGCAGGGCTCAACTAAAACCGGTACGAGGCTACTGAAAGCAAGCAGGGCCAAACAAGGCAAGGTAATAAATGCTGAGTGAAAATACTGATAATTTATAAATGACAGAATCGCAATCAGGGTTTGCATATACAGGCAGAGTTGCAAACGCTTGGCATAGCGAACAGAACTGTATTTCGCCTGAAACTGGGCGCGCCAGATATAAGGATAGAGCATGCCGATCATTACAATAGTACCTGCACTAAGCGCCTGATATTTTGAAGTCACAAAGTCAGGGTAAAACGGCAGCGAAAAGCACAGGCAACAAAATCCTGTGATCATGATCAGAATACCAATACGTAAATACAGATAGAGATCAGTGGTCTGGTTCAAATATTTATAACGGCCATAGCTGAGGCTGCAAAAGAATGCATCAGGATGGCGTAATTGCAATCTGGCTAGATCAAAAGAACGGGATGCAGACATGGGAAGGGCACATTCTATTGGTGATAATCACGCATAAAAAAAACCAGCTGAATGCTGGAGATTTTCATTGCACCATTCTAATCAGAATTAAAATGGTGCCCGAGGCCAGACTCGAACTGGCACGCTTTGTGGGCGGGGGATTTTAAATCCCCTGTGTCTACCGATTTCACCACTCGGGCATGTGCGCAATAATAGAGGACGAAATAAAGCTTGGCAAGTAAATTTCAATACGTTTGCTTTATTTTCAAGCAATTCAGTAGTTTAAATTAAAAAATTAAATCCATAATGCTAGATGATAAGCGTGAGAAGTCATGTAATTTTCTATTTCAGGCCGTGATTCATAAAACATTTACAGGTGCTCGTCCAGATAAGTATCGATATCGATGTATTTAATCTTCTTGCACTGCTCATGTTCCAGTTTAAACAAGCGGGTATGTAAATCCGCATAGTGCTGAAGCTGATTTTTCAATTCTTCATTTGGGGAGGTCGGCTTGGAATGAAAAAATAATTTCAGACGTAGTTTCCAGGTTTGTTGATAAGCCCAGAAACAGATGCGACGTAACTGCTGCAGTTGATATTGTTCAGTGCTATTGGTAGCAGGGCGGAACATATTTTCTTTATAGAACCGTACAAAACCAAAACTGATCCCGAAAAAGAATAGAATCCACATGGTCATACTGCTTTGTAGAAAAACCAGATTCAGCGCTTCCAGCACAATGACTACAGTGAGTTTAATCGGTGTATGTCTTAAAAACTGATAGAGGGAATGAGAAGAGTGCCGGATCTGCTTGATCACTAGTGGAACCACCAGCATCAGAAATAACAGAATAGTCAGAATTGCATAAGCTTGCGCCTGAAAGTCTGGGGCAGTTGATAGCTTAGAGGAATAAACATCTTTGAGAACCAGGCTAATCGGTACAAAGATCATGGCAGCCAGCACCCAGGGAATCAGTTCCTTGAGATCACTTAAAATACCCTTGGTCTTGATCTGGCCATAAAACAGATAATTTCTTTTGAAGGCAGCGGGATAAAGCAGTTTAAGTTGCTGCAATAAAAGATCAATCTGTTTGGTTTGCATGATAAAAAGTAAATAAGAAACTTGCCGCCTACTATAGCCAATTTACGCCAGAATGATAGAGATGATCCGGATTTTGCAATTATTAGAGTTGAAGCTAAAGATTTTAATTTTTTAGTGAGGATTTATGCGAAAATAGTCCATTGCATATTTATTTTTTAGGGACAGTTTATGACTGATCAATCTCCTGCGACGCTAAGCGACATCGAAATTTTAGACATCCTTCAAACCATGAAGAATGATGAGCTAGATACGGAAGCAAAAGAAGTTATTCGTCAGGGTGGTAAAGCGGGTCGTCAGGAAGCGCATAAACAGGCGCTGGTTGTATTGAATCAGTCATTTGAAGAAAAATTTGTTGAAGCAGTTTCTCTGGCCCTGAATCTGAATGAAGCCCAAATCAAAAAAATCCGCTATAAGAAAGACCGTATCCGTATTTTAAAAGCACGTGGTATTGATTACCTTGCAATTGATGGTGCGGAAACTGCCTTTGTACTGGCACAGATTGCACAGGCGATTCTACGTGAAGATGCGGTCGTCACTCATGACTTACATAATATTTTCCCATTCTGGAAAGAAGGCTGGCCAATGGTGCAATTTGATAATACCTACAAAATTTTGCAGGAAGATATCCAGATCCATTATCAGGCAGTCCTTGAAGCACTTTTATCAAAAATCTAAATTGAATTGAATGTAAAGAAGCACCTTCGGGTGCTTTTTTAATGAGAATAAAATAGGGAAAGCAGCCAACGCACAGGAAAGATAAACAGCCGCCACCAGGTGATGAGTGGATAATAAAAATATTCGCCTATTCTTAAAGTCGAATCAAATCCTTGCCGACGCCGCTCATAAGGATAGGGAGTCAGCCAGATTGAAAGTAAAATGAGCACAATTGCTAGGATCAGAAATATAGGCTGTTGATCTTGCATAAAGAAGAAATAGAATAAATATAAGGCCGAATAAAAACTCAGACAGGCGAGTAACGCAGCAATATTCATAAAAGTCTCATTATTATTGTTTTTGGAGTTTTAAAAAAATTGAAGAAGAACCAGATTATTCTGATTCTTCTGTCGGTGGCTTTTTCACTTCCAGCATACGTGTAACCAGTAACTGGTCAATCTTGAAATGATCAACATCGACAACTTCAAACTTGTAACCCGCATGTAGCACAATATCTGCAGGACGTGGAATCTTGCGCAGCTTGAACATCATAAAACCAGCTAGGGTTTCATAGTTCTCTTCATCTGGCATTTCATCAATTTCCAGCGCATGTTTGATGTCTTCAATGGGCGTACTGCCATCAATCAACCATGAATTGCTGTCACGCTTAATGATCTGCTGGTCTTCTTCCAGGGGAGTAACCCAGTCGCCCATCACGGTAATCATAATGTCGGAAAGGGTAATCACACCTACGACCAAGGCATATTCATTAATAACGACGGCGAACTTTTCCTTGGTTGAACGGAAGCGATCCAGTAATTCAGATAGAGTCAGTGTATCTGGAATGGTTAGAACCGTACGGATGGTATTTTCATTTAACTGAAGTAAAGACTGATTATTCAGAATACGAACCAGAATATCTTTGGAGTCGACATATCCAATCACATCGTCGATATTTTCATTACAGACCAAAAACTTGGAATAAGGAAATTCAGCCAGTTTTTGACGAATACTGGCTTCTGATTCTTTCAAGGTAAAGAACACCACATTTTCGCGAGTCGTCATACTGGAAGGAACATTACGTTCTTCAAGCTCAAACACGTTCTCAATAAAGTGATGTTCCTGTTTCTGTAACACACCTGCCTGAGCACCCGCATCCATTACCGCAGAAATATCCGCAAAGGTAATATTATCATCTCGGATGGTATTCACTTTAAATAAGCGGAACAACAGGTTCGCAATGGCATTGATGAACCAGGCCAGTGGTTTACAGATTTTGATAAATACCTGAATTGGATTAATCACCGAGACAGAAATTTTTTCTGGAGCGATCATGGCCAGACGTTTCGGCATCAAGTCCGCAAACAGAATAAATAATGAAGTAACTGCAGTGAAGGACAGGCTGAACGCAATCGTTTCAGTCCAGGGACCTTGATAAAATCTGGAAAGTAAATTGATGATATAAGGGCGGAAGGCGCCTTCACCTAAAATACCGCCTAAAATGGCAACGGCGTTTAAGCCGATTTGGGAAGCTGCAAAAAAGTCAGCAGAGTTTTCTTGTAAATCTAAAACTTTTTGAGCGCGAATATCTCCCGATTCAGCCAAAATTTTTAATTTGACCTTACGGGCACCTGCAAGCGCGATTTCTGTTAATGATAAAAAACCGGCCCCCGCGATGAGTAATAAGATAATCACGATGTTTTGAAAGAGGCTCACGAATCCACCTGTGGATTAATATGATCTAGCTAAAAATATTTTTAACACAAAAAAAGACTTGAGGTACAAATAAAGCAACTCAAGTCTCTAGAGTATAAGCTTAAAAATGAGCAATTTAGCTAATATTCAATTCAATAATGCGAAAATTGCGAATTATTCATTAAAAATTCACGATTTTCTTCTTCGATCATCTGACGGGCTACATATAGAATCAGCTGACGTAACCAGCGATGGGCGGGATGATGATGCAATAAAGGACACCACGCCATCTTCAATTCAAACTCAGGAATATAGAATGGTGGGTCTTTAATGAGTAAGTTCTGGTTTTTGGCTTGCAGACGTGCAATACGGGTCGGTAATGTTGCTACAAGATCGACATTGGCAGCCAGAAGACCAGGCATCTGATAATGACGGGTAAATACCGAAATCTTACGTTTTTGGCCAATACGTTCAAGAGCCTGATCAATCCAGCCGAGACCCGCCTGTTTCTCAGGGTTTACCCCAAAGCCAACGCCCATACCGGTTTTCGATACCCAGATATGCTGTGCATCCAGATAGCTTTTCAGATTCAGGTTGCCCGCAGCCGGATGCTTGTTATTTAACAGGCAAGAAAAGCTGTCACGCCAAACCAGTACCTGATGGAAGCTTTGCGGAATTTCATTAAAACGGTTAATCGCCAGATCAACTTTACCTTGTTCCATGTCACGATAGGACACATCACTTGGGGTTAAGAAGTCGAGAACCACATTCGGTGCTTCTGAACGTAATGCTTTCACCAGGCGTGGTACCAGTGTAGCTTCAGCATAATCTGAAGTCATGATGCGGAAAACACGGTTTGAAGTATAAGGGCGGAACTCGGTACGCGGTTCCAGAATCATGGAAAGATCCGCTAAGGCGTCACGGATACGAGGTTGGAGTTCTAGCGCACGTTCTGTTGGGGTCATACCTTCAGAAGAGCGAATCAGGAGAGGATCATTAAATAAATTTCGTAAGCGACGTAAAATGTTACTCATCGCAGGCTGGGTTACCCCAAGTTGTTCTGCTGCACGCGTGACATTTTTTTCACGTAAAAGTACGTCAAGATAAATGAGGAGATTAAGATCGACCCGCTCCAGATTCATAAAAAAAATACCGAAAATAAAATTATGAAATTATATGGATTATGCCATAACTACTATAGCTTGTGTACGCAACTGATGAAAAAAAGCCCAGCTGATTGTACTGAAATACCTTTTTAGAGTCTCTTTCACCGCAGATTTTGCCAGTCTGAATCCTTCTCTATTTTTAAGAGCAGAAAGGAAATCTGGCTGCCTTCGAAACGAAAGAAAAGTATTTCTAAGAAACAGAGGGAATTAGCAAATAATGTGCCAGGTTTGATAAAAAATATTTCAACAAATAAATGAAAAATAATTCTTTTGAAATAAGTATTCTAGGTTTTAAGGCTCATAAAATAAACAAAAATTGCTGAAATTAGGCGCTGCTAAAGTCTTGCAAGACTTAAGTCTAATGAATATTTTTTGCTCTTATTGCTGATGTTTTAGACAAAATCCAATTTCAAAAATTCAAAAATAAAATATAAAATACAATAACTTATAAAAAATTGATCAATATATAATTAGACTTTCATCTACATATTTTTTAAATAAATAATGATAATTCTTGCAGAATATTGGATTAATTTTTCGAAGCCCACTAATCTTTAGCTATCCCAACGGATCGTCGAAAATCTGAACAAGTCATTGAGGGTGTGATTTGAGCGGTTCGTTGCAGAAAAATCCTAATATTAATACAGGAATATATCATGACTACATACCAAACAGCGATTGATGCAATCCGCGAATTAAAAGCGAAATTCGGTAACACTTGGGCAGACATCAGTCCTGAAGATGCTGCGCGTATGCAACTTCAAAACCGTTTCAAAACTGGTTTAGACATTGCTAAATATACAGCGGCGATTATGCGTCGTGATATGGCTGCTTATGATGCAGACTCTAGCAAATACACTCAATCACTAGGCTGCTGGCACGGTTTCATCGCTCAGCAAAAAATGATTGCGAACAAAAAATACTTCGGTACAACTGAACGTCGCTATATCTACCTTTCTGGCTGGATGGTTGCTGCACTTCGTTCAGAATTCGGTCCTCTTCCTGACCAATCTATGCACGAAAAAACTTCTGTTCCTGCATTGATCGAAGAAATCTACACATTTTTACGTCAAGCTGATGCGAAAGAACTGAACGACCTGTTCCGCGCACTTAAAAAAGCTCAAGACGCTGGTGATACAGCTAAAGCTGCTGAAATCACTTCACAAATCGACAACTTCCAAACTCACGTTGTGCCAATCATTGCGGACATCGACGCTGGTTTCGGTAACGAAGAAGCGACTTACTTACTAGCTAAGAAAATGATCGAAGCGGGTGCTTGTGCACTTCAAATCGAAAACCAGGTTTCTGACGCGAAACAATGTGGTCACCAAGCTGGTAAAGTTACAGTTCCACACGAAGACTTCATCGCGAAAATCCACGCTCTTCGCTATGCATTCCTTGAAATGGGTCTTGACGACGGTATCATCGTTGCACGTACTGACTCTGAAGGCGCTGACTTGACTCAAAAAATCCCAGTGGTTAAAGAGCCAGGCGACATCGCTTCTCAATACATCAGCTACTTAGACACTCAAGAAATTGACATCTCTGAAGCACAAGAAGACGAAATCCTGATCAAACGTGATGGCAAACTTCACCGTCCTAAACGTCTTGCTTCTGGCTTGTACCAGTTCCGTGAAGGCACTCAGATCGACCGCGTTGTACTTGACTGTATCACTAGCTTACAAAACGGTGCTGACCTTCTTTGGATCGAAACTGCGACTCCAAACGTAGCTGAAATCGCTCACATGGTTAACCGTGTACGTGAAGTTGTGCCAAATGCGAAACTTGTTTACAACAACTCTCCATCATTCAACTGGACACTGAACTTCCGTCAACAAGCGTACGACCGTTGGGTTGCTGAAGGTAAAGACGTATCTGCATACGACCGCGCTAAATTGATGAGCGCTGAGTACGACGATTCTGAATTGGCTGCTGAAGCTGACGAAAAAGTACGTACATTCCAAGCAGACGCTTCTCGTGAAGCAGGCGTGTTCCACCACTTGATCACTCTGCCTACTTACCACACAGCTGCTCTTTCTACTCACGAGCTTGCTCAAGGTTACTTCGGTTCTGAAGGTATGTTGGCTTATGTTGCTGGCGTACAACGTAAAGAAATCCGCGGTGGTATCGCTTGTGTGAAACACCAAGCAATGGCTGGTTCTGACATCGGTGACGACCACAAAGAAATCTTCGCTGGTGACAACGCGCTTAAAGCGGGTGACGATGCGAAAAACACAATGAACCAATTCTCTGCTTAATCAGCTCTGAATCGATTCTAAAAAAACCCTGCGCAAGCAGGGTTTTTTTATGCCTAAAATAAAAATAATAACCTTATAAATTGTTGAAATAGCTAGATGAAAGGCAAAATCTTCATATTTTCTTCATGATTCAATTTTATACATATTTTTCTGTGATCAAGCCTTGCATTCTCTAGGCCACTGCCTGAATATCCTTAAGCTGACTCAATAATGCAACGCTTTCCATAATTCATTAAATTCAAAGTGATTCAGACTTATGCTGTCTAAGTTTTTCATTCATCGTCCTATTTTTGCAGGTGTGCTGGCCATTGTAGTCATGGCCATTGGACTTTTTGCGGTGATGAATTTACCTGTTGAACGTTATCCGGATATTGCACCGCCTCGTATTACTGTGGCAACAACCTATACCGGTGCATCTGCAGAAACAGTAGAAGAAAGCGTGACCCAGGTGCTGGAACAGCAAATTAAAGGTATCGACCGCTTGCTGTATTTCAGCTCAAGCAGTGATTCCTCAGGTCGAAGCCGGATCAGCATCAGTTTTGAAAATGGTACCGATCCAGATACAGCACAAGTACAGGTTCAAAATGCGATTAACGGGGTTCTCAATCGTTTGCCAGATGATGTCCAGCGACAGGGCGTGAATGTCTTCAAATCTCTTGGCGATACCCATATGGTCATCGGTTTGTATGATGAGTCACGGCGTAGCAGCAATATTGAACTGTCTGATTATTTGACCACGCATCTGGAACAGGATATTTCCCGAATTGATGGCATTGGGGAAGTGGATGTTTTTGGTTCACAGTTCGCAATGCGCATCTGGCTGAATCCAGCAAAATTGAAACAATATAACCTGATGCCAAGTGATGTGCGGGCAGCGATTGAATCACAAAATACTCAAGTGGCAGCCGGCGCAATTGGGGACTTGCCAACAGCCGATGATCAGTATCTGAATGCCAAAGTCACATCAGGCAGCCGTTTAAAAACAGTCGAAGAATTTGAAAATATTATTGTGAAGTCTGCCCGGGATGGTAGCTTTATCTACTTAAAAGATGTTGCACGGGTTGAATTGGGTGCGGAAAATTATCAGTCATATAGCACCACCAACGGCTATCCTTCTGCCGGTCTGGGCATTTCACTGGCCTCCGGTGCCAATGCAATTGCGACGTCGAGTCTGATCAAGGCTGAAATCGAGCGACTCTCCCAGCAGTTGCCGGAAGGCTATAAAATTGCCTATCCGCGTGACAATACACCGTTTGTTAAAGAATCGATTAAAGAAGTCGTTAAAACTTTATTCGAGGCGGTCATTCTGGTCGTCATCGTGATGTTTATCTTCCTGCAAAACTGGCGTGCCACCTTAATTCCGACTGTAACTGTGCCTGTAGTTTTACTCGGAACCATGGCAGTACTTTATGTTTTGGGACTGAGTATTAATACGCTGACTTTGTTTGCCTTAGTACTGGCCATTGGCTTGCTGGTCGATGATGCCATTGTGGTGGTAGAGAACGTTGAACGTCTGATGCATGAGCAGCAGCTTACAGCCAAAGAAGCAGCACTGGAATCCATGCAGGAAATTAGCGGAGCATTGATCGGGATTACCCTGGTTTTAACCGCGGTCTTTATTCCCATGGCATTCTTTGGTGGCTCAACCGGGGTGATCTATCGTCAGTTCTCGATTACGCTCGTGGCAGCGATGTCTCTGTCGCTGATGGTCGCACTGATTCTGACACCTGCACTTTGTGCGCTGATTCTAAAACCAAATCCAAAACCTGCCAAGTGGGCGAGTTGGTTTAACCAGAAACTGGATGGTTTGAAGCATCGTTATCTGAAAGTTTCTAATGTCACTCTACAACATAAGGCCATTAGTCTGGTGCTGTTTGCCGGATTGCTCTGCGTATTTGCTTTATTTTATCGCGCCTTACCCACCAGCTTTTTGCCGAGTGAAGACCAGGGTATTCTGAATCTGCAAATCCGGCTGCAGGAAGGCGCGCCAATGAAAAACACCATTCAGGTCGGTGAGCAGATTCGTCAGTATTTTCTGGAAGAAGAAAAGGACAATATCGACTTGGTCATGCTACGTTATGGCCGTAACTTCTCAGGTACCGGTCAGAACCTGGCGACCGGTTTTGTTGCCTTGAAGCATTGGGATGACCGTGCTGGAGAAGAAAATACCGCGCAGGCGATTCGTGAACGTGCTATGAAGCATTTTCGCAGTAACCGCGATGCTCAAGTCAATATCAGCATGCCGGCTTCAGTGAATGGTTTAGGGCAAACCGACGGCCTGGATTTCTGGATTCGTGATATTAACGGTAATGGCCGTCAGTATCTGGAAGAGCAGTTCCAGAATATGCAGGCTGGAGCAGCTCAATATAGTAGCTTTGAAAATCTGGATAAGCGTTCCAATCCGGAAAAAGCCGAACTGAAAGTCAATATTGACCAGAAACAGGCGATGGCCAATGGTCTGAGTCAATCCGCAATCAACAGTACGCTTTCAGCGGCCTGGGGGGGTAATTATATTAATGACTTTATTGATCGTGGCCGGATTAAACGGGTGATTATGCAGGGCGATGCAGAATTCCGTTCCAAACCTGAAGATCTGGCGCAATGGCATGTACGTAATGACCTGAACGAGATGGTGCCTTTCAGTAATTTCGCTCAGGTGGACTGGAGTGGTGGTCCTGAGGTGGTCAACCGTTTTATGGGCTATACTTCGCTGCAAATGCAAGCGGATATGGTCAAAGGTTCCAGTTCTGGTGAAGCGATGCAAGATGTTGAAAATCTGGTGGCAGAACAGGATGGCATTGACGTGGTCTGGAGCGGTTTATCCTTTGAGGAAAAACAATCCAGTAATCAGGCAATCTGGTTATATCTGGTGTCGATTGGTTTCATTTTCCTGTGCCTGGCCGCTTTATATGAAAGCTGGACGATTCCGACTGCGGTCATGTCCGCTATTCCTCTAGGGATTGGTGGGAATATCATTTTTAGTTTTCTGGCAAATTTTCCGAATGATATTTACTTCCAGATTGCTTTGCTGACCACGATTGGTCTGTCCTGTAAGAATGCAATTTTAATCGTAGAGTTTGCGGCATTGGCTCAGGAAAAAGGTAAATCGGTAGTTGAAGCTGCACTTGAAGGTGCTTCACTGCGCTTGCGCCCAATCCTGATGACATCTCTGGCCTTTGGTGCTGGGATTCTGCCACTGGTCTTTGCTTTTGGTGCTGGTGCAGCCAGTCGTCGAGAGATTGGAATCAGTGTTTTTGGTGGAGTGATCTTCGGAACGATACTGGTACTGATTTTTATTCCATTTATGTACGTTTTAATTCGCCAAATGACGACGAAGAAATCACGTACCTAATATCACTTGAAAATATAGCCTCCTAAAGTCCCCGTTATAACGGGGATTTTTTTATCGGAAATAAAAAGGTAAAGATTGGCTTAAATTTAAGCATGGTGTGAAAATTGCTATAGAAATCATCTATTCATGGCGTGTGCATTCTAAAGATGCATTTGATGGGGATTTCTAATTTATGTTGTCGCGCTTTTTTATTTATCGTCCCAAGTTTGCAGCGGTCATTGCAATTTTAATGATGGCGCTTGGGGTATTTGCACTTCAAAAAATTCCCATTGAACATATGCCAAATATGGATACGCCAGCTTTAGGCGTTTCCGCAGGTTATCGTGGTGCGTCGGCTGAAACAGTTGAGCAATCGGTGACCCAGATTCTGGAACAGGCGGTAAAAGGCATTGCAGGTCTGGAAACTTTTCACTCCAGCAGTTCGGTGGGACGGGCCCAACTTACGCTGCAATTTGAGCAAGGGGTCGATCTTGATCAAGCCCAGTTACAGGTTCAAAACGCCGTGAATGGTGTATTGAGCCGCTTACCTGAAGAGACGCAGCAGGGCGGAGTCAATGTTTATAAATCAGGGTATGACCAGTTTGCACTATTAAGTTTATATGATGAGAGTGGACAGAGTAGTGTTACCGAACTTTCAGATTATTTGATGGTCCACGTCGAACCGCGTTTGTCACGTATTGAAGGTGTAGGGGAAATTGACCTGTACGGTGCAGGTTATGCCATGCGGATTTGGCTAAATCCGCATAAGTTGCACCAGTTTAACCTGATGCCAAGCGATATCCGTAATGCCATTGAAACTCAAAACGCGCCACTGGCTTCAGGCGCAATTGGTGGTTTGCCGACGATGCAGGATCAATATCTCAATGCCAAGGTCAGTGCCGGTTCACATTTAAGCAGTGTGAAAGAATTTGAAAATATCATCGTTAAAACCACAGATTCCGGTTCATTGCTGTATTTAAAAGATGTGGCACGGGTAGAACTAGGTGCAGAAAGTTATAACCACATTAACTATACTAACGGACAGCTCTCTTCAGCTTTATCGATTACTTTGGCGCCGCGGAGTAATGCTATTGCCGTGTCCAAACAGATTCAAGACGTATTAAAAAACGCTCAGGCCAATTTGCCACCGCACTACCAGTTGCAAATGACCATGGACAAAACTCCATTTATTACCAGCTCAATTGAACAGGTAGCTAAAACTCTGGTTGAAGCCATTATTCTGGTCATTGTGGTGATGTTTATCTTCCTGCAAAACTGGCGTGCCACGATTATTCCGGCCGTTACGATTCCGATTGTGGTTTTGGCGACCTTTGCAGTGCTGTATGTCTTGGATATGACTCTGAATAGTTTTACCTTATTTGCCCTGATTTTAGCCATTGGTCTGCTAGTCGATGATGCCATTGTAGTGGTGGAAAATATTGAACGCCTGATGCAGGACGAACATCTGGATGCCAAAGCGGCTGCCTTAAAATCCATGCAGGAAATGAGTGGAGCACTGGTCAGTATTACGCTGGTACTTACTGCAGTATTTATCCCGATGGCTTTCTTTGGCAGTATTACTGGGGTGATTTATCGTCAATTTTCCATCACTTTGGTGGTAGCGATGTTGCTGTCTTTATTCGTGGCCTTAATCATTACTCCAACATTTGCGGCACAACTCCTCAAACGCAAACATCATCAGGCTCGCTGGGCGCAGTGCTTTAACCATGGCATGGATCAGCTCAATGCCGGTTACCAAAAAGTTTCAGCTCAAAGCATGCGTCTGAAATTCACGATGTTGGCACTGTTTGGTGTGTGCATAATGGGCTGCGGCTGGGTATATAAGCATTTGCCGGAAGGCTTGATGCCCACCGAAGACATGGGCTTTGTCATGGGGCAGATCGTCATGCCTGGCAACGCACCGCGTTCAGAAGTCGAAAAAGTCGGGCGTGAAGTACAAGACTATTTAATGAAACATGAATCAGAACGCATTCAGAGTGTAGGCGTCTGGTATAGCGGCAACAACGTTGGTGTAGGCCCGTATCGTGGGCAGCTCTTTGTGGTATTAAAAGACTGGGCTGAACGTAAAAATCCTGAAGATTCGGTCTTTGCCATTGTCGATCGAGCACAGAAACACTTTGCCAATCATGCCAATGCCCAAATTTTCTTTATGGCGCCTTCCATGTCGAGTAATGGTCGTGTAGTCGATTTCTGGTTGCAAGACCTGGATTATAAAGGAGCTGAATTTTTACAGGAGGCATTTGGCCAGATTGAAGCGCGTGCCCAAGGCAAATCATCGATTGAATTTTTACAGCTGGACCAACCCAAAGAAAGTGCTGAGCTGAATATCAAACTTGATGCAGAACGCGTGTTAAAGCATTCCATTCCTCAGCAAAATGTAAACAGTACTTTGGCCGCAGCGTGGGGTGGAACTTACATCAATGACTTTATTGATCGCGGGCAGATTAAACGTGTGATTATGCAGGGTGAAGCAGAATACCGTTCCAAACCTGAAGATCTGGCCTTCTGGCATGTACGCAATCAAAAAGGTGAAATGCTGTCATTTAACCAGTTTAGCAGTCTGAATTGGCAGGGCGGGCCGAACAGTATTAACCGCTATATGGGCTATAACGCTGTTCCAGTCTATGCCGGGATTCCAAAGGACAAGTTTTCCAGTCAGACCATGCAGGATGTTGAAACATTGGTAGATACTCAGGAAGGCGTGAATCTGGCCTGGAGCGGAGCCGCATTGGAAGAAAAGCGTAGCAGCGGTCAGGCGATTTTTCTTTATGTGATTTCGATTGCCTTTATTTTCCTGTGTTTAACCGCTTTATATGAAAGTTGGACCATTCCTGCGGCCGTGATCAGTGCCATTCCATTGGGCGTAGGCGGCAGTATCTTATTTTGCTGGGTCTTTGGTTTCGCCAATGACATCTTTTTTCATATTGCCTTGCTGACGACGATTGGTCTGTCCTGTAAAAATGCCATTCTGATTGTGGAGTTTGCTGCACAGGCAGAGAAAGCAGGAAAAACAGCTATAGCTGCAGCCTTAGAAGGAGCAAGTTTGCGCTTACGGCCTATTCTCATGACTTCTATTGCTTTTGCTGCGGGAGTGATTCCTTTGATTTTTGCTTCTGGGGTCAGTGCGATCAGCCGTCAGGAAATTGGTGCCAGCGTTTTGGGCGGGGTCATTTTTGCAACTATTTTGGTATTATTCTTTATCCCGTTTATGTATGTGTTAATCCGAAACCTGTTTCGTGTCAAAGCAACAAATAAAGTTATACAAATCAATCAGGAAAATGAGGAATACTCACTCTAGGGCGGGTATGTTTCATACCTGCATGGAATGATGGTAGGGAAATGCAGTACCAAGAAAAAATACAGCAACTTCATGAGACTCTGCTGACAGGGGAAAATAATATTCATCAGCTTCTACAAAAGCTAAATATTGCCGATCAGGCCAGAATTTTGTCTGAGCTTGGACCAGCAGAACGCTGTCACCATTTCAAGCAGCTGGAACGTCAGGCAGAAGTACTGGAGTACTTACCACTGGCCATGCAAATCCAGCTGGCCTATCAATTTCCTCTGGAGCAACTGGCCAGTCTGATGGATGCCATGCATTCCGATGACTTCATTGATTTATACAAGCAGATGCCCTGTGAAGTGCAGCAGCAGTTACTTGGAAAATTATCTACCCAGTCGCTACAAACCCTGCGAGAGCTGCATGCTTATCCGGAAGAAACAGCCGGTGCATTAATGAGTTCAGACTTCGTCACGCTTGCTCCCGAACTGAGCATGACGGAGGCGATTGAAACGCTACGTGATATTGCGGGGAATCATGACACTTTATATCTGATCTATATCGTGGATGAGAAACAGCATCTGCTCGGCGTAATTTCCTTAAGGCAAATTATTCAGGCACGGCCGGATGCTACCATTAATGAGGTCATGACCACAGATGTAGTCTATGCCACGGTGGATGAGGATCAGGAGCAGGTCGCCCGTACCTTGGCCTATTATGATTTTATTGCCTTGCCAGTGGTCGACGCGACCCAGAAGCTGGTCGGGATTATTACCTATGATGATGCCATGGATATTGCAGAGGCAGAAAGTACTGAAGATATTTTAAAATCCGGTGCAGTGACGCCTTTGAATGAACTGAGTCTGAAAACCGCACCGATTCTCAGATTGTATCAAAAACGGGTATTCTGGCTGGTCATTCTGGTGTTTGGCAGTCTGCTCTCCGGAATCGGAATTGCCCATTTTGAAGATATTATTTCCACCCATATTGTGCTGGTATTTTTCTTGCCATTGTTGGTGGGAAGCGGCGGGAATGCTGGTTCGCAATCTGCCACCTTGATGGTGCGTGCCTTGGCAACAGGCAATGTGCAGTTTAAGGACTGGTTTAGCCTGCTGGGTCGTGAATCCTTGGTTGCGTTATGTCTGGGTGGAACGATGGCCATTGCTGTATCAATCTTGGGTTATATTCGAGGTGACTGGATGGTCGCCATCGTACTTGCTTTAAGTATGTTAGGTATTGTGCTGATGGGCTGTCTGATTGGCATGAGTTTACCCTTTATTCTCAACAAGCTGAAAATGGACCCAGCCAGTGCATCAGCACCGCTGGTAACGTCGATTTGTGATGCCACTGGGGTGATTATTTACTTGTTTATTGCCTCTCAATTATTGTTTTAAATACCTAGCAATTACAGCTTAAATAGAAAAAATACTTTATGCTCAATTACATCAGCTTCATTTCTGGAAGAACCTATGCCTGATCCCGGACAAAAAAATAAATTGAGCCAACAGGATGTCATTCGTCTGGAGCGGGATCTGGCCAAGTTTGCCAATATGATGGATTCGGTGGTACGGATTCCATTTACCAAGCAGGGCGTCGGGGCAGATGCTGCTTTGAGTACCATTCCGGTAGCTGGAGATATCGCAGGTTTTGTATTGACCAGTTATGCGATTTATAAAGCCCGTCAGATCGGGGTGCCAAGTGAAAAATTAAAGCCAGTCCTGAAAATGGCCGTCATGGATGCTGTGGTCGGCTTTATTCCTGTAGCAGGAACAATATTTGATATTTTTATTCGTCCTAGCCGTAAGGCACTGGATATTGTGCATCAGCATATCCGGGACGAATACCAGATCCGTACCGATCATCATGTGGTACATCCATTTCTGCATGAAAGTTTGGAACGCAGACAACAGCAATCTGCTTTCTGGCGTAATCCTGTGGTGGCCTGGATCTGGATTCATCTACCAGATATCTTAGGAACTTTCTTTTTGATTCTGTTAATTATGGCCATTGGCTGGGGCACAATGCAGCTCTTTCAATGGTTTAAAGCCTGAAGGTTTATAAACCTAAACTTAATAAAAAAGCCTGCAAATGCAGGCTTTTTTCTATCAAGCAATCAATGCGTTGCTTAAGGGCAATCGAGTTGTTGCAAAGCAGCAACACGTTGTTCAATCGTTGGGTGAGTCTGGAACAGTGCCGCCAGACTAAAACCTTGTTCCTGACCAGCAGAAATTGCAAAGGCTTTCATTTCTTTCGGCATAGTATCCGGCATTTCTGATTCCGCCTGTAAACGTAATAACGCTGAAATCATCGCCTGTTTGCCTGCCAAACGTGCACCTGCTTCATCAGCACGATACTCACGGTAGCGTGAGAACCACAGCACGATCGCTGAAGCCATAATACCAAATACGATATCCAGCACAATGGTAATCACAAAATAGCCAATACCCGGTGCCTCACCTTCTTCACGACCGAAGATCGTACGGTCTACAAAGTCGCCAACTACACGGGCAAAGAACATGACAAATGCGTTGACTACACCTTGGATCAAGGCCAGTGTCACCATATCGCCATTGGCAACGTGACCAATCTCGTGTGCCAGTACTGCACGAAGTTCGTCTTTATTCATGCGTTCAAGCAGACCCGTGGACACAGACACGAGCGCATCGTTCTTGTTCCAGCCTGTTGCAAAGGCATTTGACTGATAAGATGGGAAAATACCCACTTCCGGCATTTTAATGCCAGCGCGCTGAGAAAGTTGCGCAACTTCTTGTAATAACCATGCTTCTGCCTGGTTACGAGGGGCATTTGGGTCAATCAGTTCAGTACCGGTTGTTTTTTTCGCCATCCATTTAGACATGAACAGGGAAATCAGTGATCCCACCATACCGAACACAAAACAGATCACCAACAGGTTGCCTAGATTCAAGCCACCCGCGCCATGGTAACTACCGACACCGAAGAGTGACAGGATAATGCCAGCTACAACCAGTACCGCGAGGTTGGTTAGCAAGAACAAACCAATCCGCATCATTGAGAAATCCTCTTATTATAAAAAAATAATCTGATTAGCAAATGAAAATCATTGAAATCAATATGGGGTGAAATGACTAAAAATTCAAGAAAAAAAATGGCCCTAGATCACAAAACACAGCTTTATTTTTTGCTGCATTTTCGCTAAGGCTATTTAGAATCAAATGATTTTGATTTATTTATTCACTTAAATAAATTTTAGCTGCTGCTGTTGCATTCGCCGTTGCATAAGAACCCATCGGTGCATCGGTATAACTGCCATCAGAATTCATAATAATCTGACGCTGATACTTGGCTGCCTGAATGTGTGAAGTACTGCTGCTATCATTGGAGTAGTTCGCTGAACTGGCAATGATGCGACCTTCACTGGATGATGTGCTAGACGTGGTTGTACTTGCACTCAGGCCATGAGTATACAGATTTTGATAACGGCTGGTCACACGGCGTACATAATCCTGAGTCTCCCGGAAAGGCGGGATTCCACCATATTTGCTGACATTGCCTTCACCGGCATTGTAGCCCGCCAGTGCCAGGCTGGTATTGCCATTAAAACGCTTTAATAACCAAGCCAGATATTTAGCACCCGCCATAATATTCTGATGAGGATCATAGGCATTGCTGACATTAAAGCGACGTGCTGTGGCCGGCATCAGCTGCATCAAACCTTGTGCACCCACAGGGGAGCGGGCATGGGTATTAAAGCCGGATTCAGTATGCATGACTGCTTTAATTAAACCTTCAGACACACCATAAGTCTGGGCGGCCTGACGAATGATCGAATCAAAAGCGTTCTTATTCTTGCTATAGCTAGGCAAAACTGACGACTCGCTGCTGCCCCAGTTACTATAGCTATGAATATTGCTATCCGGATAATAAGTCTTCTTTTCGACCTGAAGATGATTATAACGGCTCTTCTTATTGGTCAATAAGGTACTGCCGTTTTTATCACGCAACTGATAGATGGTTTCGCCGGCATACACCAAATGACTGCAGCCCAGCATAAGCAAGCTACCGATCAGTTGACACCCCAAGAAATACGTCTTTATTTTCATTGTTTATATTTGATAAATAATAAGCTAGAAAAATTCATGGATGAGTTTAACAAAAAATTACGTAATGCACAGCCTTATACGCTGCATTTATAAACGAGTATGTAAACGGGAACAGCTGTCAATATTTTGAACATTAAAATATTTTTTTTATTTAATTTAAAACCTTAGGGTTGACAGCTTTAAGTTATTGATTTTAATTATAAAATAAATTGATTAAAAAATGATCAATTTAAAGAAAAGCCTTAAATTTTGAGGTGAACAAGTTGTCAAGTCCATTTCAATCCACAAAGTTATCCACAGCTTTTGTGGACAACTGTGGAAAAGTCCAAAAGATAAGCATCTCGCTTAAAAATTGAACTAAATCGTTCAATATATCAATCTAAATAAAACATGAAAATGAAACTAATATGGCATTTGTATGAAAATAAATTCTTTTGATGCGATACGGAACCGAATCAGCTAAAATTGCGCGGTATTTCTATTTATGGGTTATTCTCGTCTATGTACTCGCCAGTTGAATCCGAGCAAGGATTTAATTTCAAACCTGAACTGCCAACAAGCTCTGCCTACTACCGTTTGTTGAAGAAGCTTCGCCGCCAGGTCGGACATGCCATTCGCGACTTCAAGATGATTGAAGACGGCGACAAGGTCATGGTGTGTATTTCTGGTGGTAAAGACAGTTATACCTTGCTTGATATCCTCCTTCAGTTTAAACGCATTGCACCAATCAACTTTGATGTGGTGGCGGTTAACCTGGACCAGAAACAGCCCGGTTTCCCGGAAGATGTATTACCGCGTTATTTAGAAGAAAATAACATTCCGTATTACATCTTGGAAAAAGATACCTACAGCATTACCAAAAAACTGACACCGGAAGGTAAGACTTACTGTGCAGTATGTTCACGTCTGCGCCGTGGTTCTTTGTACGGTTTTGCTCAGGAAATTGGGGCGACTAAAGTGGCGCTGGGTCATCACCGTGATGATATTTTGGCAACATTCTTCCTGAACCTGTTCCATGGGGGCAGCCTGAAAGCCATGCCGCCAAAACTGCTGTCTTCTGACAAAAAGAATATCCTGATTCGTCCATTGGCCTATGTGGAAGAAAAAGACATCATCAAATATGCACAGATGCGTCAATTTCCAATTATTCCATGTAATTTATGTGGCTCTCAGGAAAATCTTCAACGTGCCATTATCAATGACATGTTACGTGAATGGGATAATGCACATCCAAAACGTCTGCACAGCATCTTTGGTGCCTTGCAAAATGTTTCACCATCTCAGTTAGTTGACCGCGAATTATTTGATTTTGAAATTCTGGATAGCCAGCGCGAATTCGATTTCAAAGGCAGCTGTTCAACTGAAGAGGCGGTAGAAGGTGAGAACCGCCGCATCAATATGGTCAATTTGGGCTTTGCAGCGGACTAATCGACCTATATAAAGTTAAGCCGATACAGGCATGGGCTACGGCCGATGCCTGAATCAAAAATAACACAAGATAAGAACTATAAAAATTGAACGGTGCGTACAAAATTCGTTAGCCTTTGCCATAATGATCATGTTATAACAAGTCACAAGCATAATAGCTTCAACCTGATGTCGTCTGGATAGTCGACACAAATGAATAAATAAATTGAGGAAAGATCATGCCTGCTTTTTTAACTGATGATTGGTTTTCGACTGTAGACACGCTCACTGCACAAGCTGGTGATTTGGATTTGCCACCTGCTTTGGCGAATCTGGCAATTAATTTGGTCGTTGCAGACACTACAGGTAATACAGAATTATCTTTGGAAGGTGGCGCGATTAAAAAAGGTTTATCTCCAAATGCGAAAACAACATTGAACATGGATGGTGAAACCTTACGTAAAGTTTTCCTTGAGTTTGATATGGCGGCTGCAATGCAAGCCTTCATGACAGGTAAAATCAAGGTGCAAGGCGATATGTCTCAATTGATGGCATTGCAAACAGCGAAGCCAAGCCAAGCACAAAAAGACCTGTTCAAGAAAGTACTTGAAAATACCACAGCTTAATAGTCTTGATCTAAAAAGCTGTAGTAACAAAAAAAGCTTACCCTGAGGTAAGCTTTTTTTATGGCTGAATAACTAGATTTAAATTGATCAGGCTTAAATATTCACCAGCTGTGGAGTAGTCTTGATGTGTTCCAGATAGGCACGGATACGGGTCACGTATTGCAGGGCCTGACGGTAACGACCATTACTGGCTTTATTCTGTTCCAGATAAGCATACAGGTTTACCCAGTTATTCGGATTCTTGCCTTGGGCCTGAATACGTTTTTGCAGCTGATTCACAGCACCTGGGCCCATGTTATAGGCAACTAAAGCAAACCAGTTACGATCCGGATAAGGGATATGTTCATAACGGCTCAGCATCTGGTCATAGTATTTGGCACCCCCATCAATACTTTCGCCTGGGTCTGTCCGGTTACTAACCCCCATCGCTTTTGCGGTAGAGCTTGTGAGCATCATCAGACCGCGGACACCGGTGGGAGATACGGAGTTTGGCTTTAGATAGGATTCCTGGTAACCGATCGCGGCGAGCAGGTGCCAGTCCAGATCGTACTGCTGAGCAGATTTCTGGAAGCTCGCCTTGTATGTGGGGAGTCGCTGGTTCAGGTCCTGTTGAATTTCATCCCAAGAATGTTCTTCTACCACATTCTGATTGTAGAAGGATGCAAGCTGCTTGATCGCACCGCTTTGTTTGCCTTGACATACAAAAGCACTGGCGGTTTGACTCAAGGGATCACTGGCTGATTTAAATACCAGATTCAGATTGGCATTCAGTCCATTACTGGCCAGTGAAGACTCATCACCACAAGTGGCAGAAAAAGCCGTTAAACGCTGTTGTTCAATCGTACCCAGATCAGTCGTGGTCATGGCCAGATTGGCTTTGCCCTGCGCTACCCATTTCAGGGCCGTGGCATTATCCGGAACAGTTTTAAAATCCAGCTTAACATTCAGGCTGTTGGCATAGTTGCGAACCAGGTCATAACCAAAACCATGCTGATGTTGTCCATCCTGAAACACAGTCGTTGGACTTTGAACTGCGACGACGGTGAGTTTGTTGCTATTGACCACATGATCATATTGAAATGTGGTTTTAGTGGCATTGATACTATGAAAGGGGATAAGTGCCGTACTCAGTACCAGTGCTTTTACAGGGAGAGAAGAGATAAAAGAGCTAAGGCAAAGCCTCGACCCAGTGGTTGAACTACTGTGCATGTTGTCTCCGCTACAAGTAATTTATGCCCTAAAAATCACAGCCAATACTAGCCAGAAACTTTTAAAAGTTTGATAAATTCAATAAGGGTTGGGCAGTCATGACGTCATTCAAAAATGACTAAATTGATCGGGAAATATGTAGAAAAACTACATAGATTAAAAAATAAGCGATTCCAAAAGTAGGGTGCATATTAAAGATCAAAAAATGAATTGTCAAATTTTGTACATAATTTATTTTTTAAATGTAATTTAAGTTATTAAATTTATTGAAGAAAAAAATTGCATATTCTGGCTTGTCCTAAAACTCCAAATAAAATAAGCTCTTAATGTCTAAAAACTGGTTCAAAATTGGCAATTAAAACACATGAAATCTAACCTGATTACCCGTGGTGGACACGACAAATTGGTGGCAGAACTTAAAAATCTCTGGCATGAGGAACGTCCTGAAATTACCAAAAAAGTGAACTGGGCAGCCAGTCTCGGCGACCGTTCGGAAAACGCAGATTACCAGTATAACAAACAGCTTTTACGTAAAATTGATCGTCGGGTTCGTTATCTGGGCAAGCGTCTGGAAGAGCTGCGAATTGTTGATTTTTCTCCTGAACAGGAAGGCAAAGTTTATTTTGGTGCCTGGGTCGAAATTGAAAATGAACAGGGTGAGCAGAAGAGTCTTCGGATTGTGGGTGTCGATGAAATTTATGATCATCATCCGCAGCATATTTCGATTGATTCACCCATGGCACGTGCCCTGTTAGGCAAGTCAGTAGATGATGAAGCTGAGGTGATGACACCATCCGGCAAGAAACTCTGGTTTATCAATTCAATTCGCTATGAAAAGCCAGAAAATTCAGAAGATTAATGAAATTGATTTTATTTTGCGCAGTTGATGCAGAGAAATTGGAAAAATATTTGCCAAGCGCAATTTTTATTTATATGATGGCGGCCATGGAAGCGTGGCAGAGCGGTTTAATGCACCGGTCTTGAAAACCGACGAGGGCTTATACCCCTCCGTGAGTTCGAATCTCACCGCTTCCGCCAGATATAAAAAACCCCGATCATTGATCGGGGTTTTTATTTTTAACTCATTAAAATGATTTTAAATTTTCATTGTTCAAAATGATGTGAACATTAAGGCTAAATTCATTCTGAAAATAAAAATATCAGCCCCTAAATCTTATGTATAAAATTTTATCTACTCTAAAATTTTCGTCTGATTTTTAACTGAATGAACTGATTTTTACAGAAGTTTTGCGAAAATTTATTGCCAAGAAACAGAAATATTTATATGATGGCGGCCATGGAAGCGTGGCAGAGCGGTTTAATGCACCGGTCTTGAAAACCGACGAGGGCTTATACCCCTCCGTGAGTTCGAATCTCACCGCTTCCGCCAGATACGAAAAACCCCGATCATTGATCGGGGTTTTTTATTGCCTATTCATTGGGGTTTATAGCGCTCAGACTCAGATGGAAGGCTGCCTTGAATTTCCTGTTGTATCCATGCAACAAATTTTTCAATCAGCGGTGAGCTTTCCTGACTGGAATGAACCAGATAATAGCCTCGTTTCTTTTCTAAGGTCTTACTGGATACCAGCACCAATTCCTGTCGCTTTAATTCTTTTTCAATTAGCATTTGCGGGATCAAGGCCATTCCCATGCCATGGCTAGCCACTACAGCGAGCATAGAAAACAGTTCATGTCGTTGCCCCTGCAAAGGATTTGGATGTTGGATCTGATGTAGCTTGAACCAGTCTTCCCAGATATTCGGCCGGGTGGTTTGCTGTAATAAAGGGAGTTGAACCAGTTGTTCAGCACTTAAGTCATAGCTGTAGTCATTAATCTTCTGTGCATCAGGAAAATACTGTTGAATCAGGTCAGGTGCACAGACAGCAACTACATCTTCATGCATTAGAAAATGGCTATGCGTACCAGGCCATTGTTCGACCTGTTGAGGTGTTCCTGCATAAATAGCAGCATCGAAAATCTGTTCCTGAAACAGAAAAGGGCGGGTGCTGGTTTCCAGATGTATCGTAATTTCAGGATACAGCCGATTAAAGCTCTGGAGTTTAGGTAATAGCCAGCGAGTCGCAAACGTAGGCACTACGCCCAGTTTTAAAGTACCGCCGCGCCCTTGATGCGTAATGACGTCTAGGGTTGACTGTTCCAGTCCTTTGAGATGCGGAGTGATACTTTTTAAATATTGCTGTCCAGCATGATTGAGTTCTACACCATGCCGCGTACGGGTAAATAAAGCCGTGCCTAAATACTCCTCCAGTTGCTGGATCTGGCGTGAAACTGCACTTTGGGTTAAAAACAGTTCCTGTGCAGCATAGGTATAACTGGCATGACGTGCAGCAGTTTCGAAACAGATCAGCGCTTGCAGGGAAGGTATTTTTCTACGCACCTGTTCCTCCTTGAACTTAAAATGGTCAGATATCAATAAATGGTATATCAATCTAATACTACTATACGACTTTGGTATAAAAAATAGGCAAATTAGCTATGAAAATAATTTCTAGAAATAGCGACTTATATAAGGTATGCATAAAGTGCATAGCTACATGCTAATTTATCGTTTGAACAAGTCATGATTCATGCCTAGAGTCAATCTGAAGGATAAAACAACATCATCTAATAGATGAAGGATTGGCAGGGAATATTATGAATCAAATGGTCGATACGAAAAAAACCAGCAAAGTCTATTTTAATTGGCAAGATCCGTTCTTACTGGAGCAGCAGCTGACTGAAGAAGAACGCATGATCATGGAATCTGCGCGTGCATATTGTCAGGGGCAGTTACAGCCGCGTGCATTAGAGCAGTTCCGTCATGAAAAAACCGATCCCACTATTTTCCGTGAAATGGGTGAACTGGGTCTGCTGGGTCCAACCATTCCAGAACAATACGGCGGTGCAGGTTTAAACTATGTCAGCTATGGTCTGATTGCTCGTGAAGTAGAACGTGTAGATTCGGGTTACCGTTCAATGGCCAGTGTGCAAAGTTCTCTTGTGATGGTGCCAATCAATGAATTTGGTTCTGAAGAACAGAAACAGAAATATTTGCCAAAACTGGCGACCGGTGAATACATCGGTTGTTTCGGTCTGACTGAACCAGATCATGGTTCAGATCCGGGCAGCATGATTACCCGTGCCAAAAAAGTCGATGGTGGTTACCGTCTGACGGGCGCGAAAATGTGGATTACCAACAGTCCGATTGCTGATGTCTTTGTGGTTTGGGCAAAAGAAGTGTCTCCTGAAGGCAATGTCGGTGATATTCGTGGCTTTATTCTAGAAAAAGGCTGGGAAGGGCTTTCTGCACCAGCGATTCATGGCAAAGTAGGTCTGCGTGCATCGATCACCGGTGAAATCGTGATGGACAACGTTTTTGTTCCAGAAGAAAATGCATTTCCGGAAATTCGTAGTCTAAAAGGTCCATTTACCTGCCTGAATAGTGCCCGTTATGGTATTGCTTGGGGGGCGATGGGTGCAGCTGAATTCTGTTGGCATACAGCACATCAATACACCATGGACCGTAAACAGTTCGGTCGTCCATTGGCTGCGAATCAGCTGATCCAGAAAAAACTGGCAGACATGCAAACTGAAATTGCATTAGGTCTACAAGTGGCTTTACGTTTTGGCCGCATGAAAGATGAAGGCATTGCATCAGTTGAAGGTACTTCACTGATCAAGCGTAATAACTGTGGTAAAGCACTGGATATTGCCCGCTTAGCGCGTGACATGATGGGCGGTAACGGCATTTCTGATGAATTCGGTGTGGCACGTCATTTGGTTAATCTTGAAGTGGTGAACACTTATGAAGGTACACACGATGTACATGCCTTAATTCTAGGACGTGCGCAAACAGGTATTGCTGCATTCTCCAATTAAAAAAGGAAACATTTTTGTGCAGGGTATGGTTTTCAATCGCCTAACCTTGCGTCATTTTCTTACTCCAATTACACTCCTTTGCCGAAGTGATGTTTGACTTCGGCATTTTTTATATCTCTATGTTTATAAGAATTCATCTAAAGCTTGAGTGAAAATAGTCACATCCCGGTTGACGCGGTATGATAGACAGATTCAGGCGTTGGAACAGATTATGAAAATTGTCGCAGATGAAAATCTGGCATTTACCGATTATTTCTTTGCAGAATTTGGCGATATTCAGCATCGTGCAGGAAGAACTCTCACTTCGGAAGATGTAAAAGATGCCGAGGCTTTATTGGTCCGTTCCGTGACCAAAGTCAATGCAGCATTCGTACAGGACAGTCAGATTAAATTCGTCGGCAGTGCCACCATTGGTACAGATCATCTGGACATTGCTGCACTAGAACAACAGAACATCCGCTGGAGCAATGCGCCCGGCTGTAATGCACAGGCAGTGGCTGAATATGTGATTACGGCTTTATTATATTTACAACCCCAATTGATCAATGCAAATAAAGAATTCACCTTGGGCATTATTGGTCTAGGAAATGTCGGTTCGCGTTTGGCAACAATGGCCAAATTGCTGGACTGGAATGTGATTGCCTACGATCCCTTTGTGCAGCGCGATCAGGTTCATCAGGTTGAATTTGAACAACTGCTAAAAACTGCAGATGCCATTTCCATTCATGTACCTTTAACCAAAACAGGTCAGCATCCAACTTATCATTTAATTAATGCTAATGCTCTTGGACAAATGAAACCTGAAGCCATTTTAATTAATTCAGCGCGTGGGCCAGTCATTGAAGAAGCGGCGCTAATTGCTGATATTCAGGCAACTCAACGTCAGGTGGTACTGGATGTCTTTGAGCATGAACCGGAAATTTCTGAACAGCTGCTGAATCTGATTACTTTGGTGACGCCGCATATTGCAGGTTATAGTCTGGAAGGTAAGGCACGCGGTACTCAAATGATTTACGAGGCATTTTGCCAGACTTTTGGCTTTGAGATTAATAAGCAGTTTGAAAGCCAGTTGCCTGTCTGTGTACAGTTTTTCCAGAACCAGGATTTAAAACTGGCGCTACAACAGCATTTAACCCAGATCTATGATATTGCCCGTGATGATACCAATCTGCGTGCCTGTTTAAAAGATGGCAAAGTCGATCAGAAAGCATTTGATCATTTACGCAAGACTTATCCTTTACGCCGTGAATGGGCCGCTCATGGAGGGCCAAAGGCATGAGTCAGATTGTATCTTATCAACCGACCTGCGACTTAAAAGCCATTAAAGCACGTGCCAACATGTATGCCCAGCTCCGTCAGTTTTTTGCTGAACGTGACGTGCTGGAAGTAGAAACACCGATTTTATCTCAGGCTGGTGTGACCGATGTGCACCTGGCTTCGATTCAGGCCCAGCGTCATGTCATGGGTAAGCTCGGCACACATTATCTACAGACCTCACCTGAATTTGCCATGAAACGTTTATTGGCGAGTGGTAGTGGACCGATTTACCAGATCTGTAAGGTGTTTCGGGATGATGAACACGGCCGCAAGCACAATAGTGAATTCAGCATGCTGGAATGGTATCGTCCGGCCTTTAGTCTGAAAGATCTGATGTTTGAAGTGACAGATCTGTTAAATGTGACGCTTAAGGCACGTTTTGGAGAAATCCGCCCCACTGTGCTCAGCTATAAACATGCCTTTATGGATCGCCTGGATCTCAATCCTTTACAGGCCACTTTGCAGCAACTCAAAGATTGCTGTCGCAGGGTAGGTCTCAATCTGGACTTGGGGGATGACCGTTTAGGGTATATCGACCTTTTATTCTCGCATATGGTCGAGCCAAGCCTGGGTTTCGATGCGGCTGTATTTCTGACAGATTTCCCACCGGAACTGGCATCATTGGCTAAAACCAGAATCGATGAAGATGGGGAGCTGGTTGCTGCCCGTTTCGAGCTGTATATAGAAGGGCTGGAACTGGCCAATGCTTATGATGAGCTGATTGATGCTGAAGTTTTGCGTTCCCGCTTTGAAGCAGATAATGCAGAACGGGCAGCGCTTGGCTTGCATGTCATGCCGATTGATGAGTATTTGCTGGCGGCATTGCCACAAATGCCGGAATGTTCGGGTATTGCCTTAGGTCTTGATCGCTTGTTGATGATTGCAACCAATCAGATGAAATTGGAAAAAGTGATTACTTTCCCTGCTGAAATTTCATAAATTAAATCCACGATTGATCAGCTGGTTATGACTGGCTGATCATTCCAGATGCTTGCGAAATCCAATACTGTAACTGTCAAATCCCAGTCCTTGATAAAAGGCATGCGCAGGATAGCGTTCTTCGCGATTTCCGCTGTTGAGCTGAATCATCTTGAAGCCTTGCTCTTTTGCAATCTGTTCAATAGCAGCCATTAATTGCTTGCCTATACCTTTTCCACGATAGGCCTGATCAATTATAAAAGCCTGAATCCTTAAATATCCACCGTCAAATTCCCAGGTGTATTCCTGAATAAAACCGGCATAGCCGATCACATGTGAATCCTGTTCAATAATTAGTGTCTGATAATGACTGTCTTGATGGAGATGCTCCCAACGCTGTTTGATATTTTTCAGCGTAGAGGGATAGCCAAGCTGAATCGTGAGTTGATGAACGTCATACAGGTCTTTTTCAAGATCCAGTTGACGGATGAGATAAGTCATTAGACATATTCTTAGCTAAAAATAATATCAATCATAATCAATATTTACTTTGCTGAAGTGTTGCAAGTGCACAGTAGCTTCAAAGAATTATTGCTATCTATATAGAAAATCGAGATGAATGAGATTTCAGATATTAAAAAAGGCCCCTTGAAGGAGCCTGATGTTTAAAGTATGGCACTATGCTGTTCTTTCAGTTCTGCTAAAGCCGCAATCCGTCGTTCAATTAGCATTTCACCAATATCTGGACCTTGAATCTCTGGAGGCAAGTCTTGTGCTTTAATGCTACGTACGACCTGCATGGCATCCAGCACATATTGAGCCTGAGGATAAGCACGATTTTCTAGACCCAAACGTCCACGGGAGTCACATTCACAAGCCTGTACAAACGCTTCAACACGTTCAGGACGACGTAAAACATCTAGACGCTGTAATAAACGCCATAAAGTGCCAGGTTTTAAGTTAAAAGCCTGGTGACATTTTAAGTGTTCTTTACAAACTGCCAATGCCAGCTGTTTGGTATGAGTTGGAACTCTTAAACGTTCACATAGCTCATTTACCGGTTTGATCCCACGTTCTTCATGCATGATATGGCGTGGCAATTCTTCAACAGGGGTTAATGCCTTACCTAGGTCATGAACCAGAACTGCAAAACGAACATCCAGAGTATAATTTTGGCGGCAGGCTTGCTGTAAAGACATCATGGTATGAATACCACAGTCAATTTCCGGATGATATTCAGGACGTTGCGGAATGCCATATAAGGCATCCAGTTCCGGGAACAGTACTTTTAAAGCACCACAACTACGTAATACTTCAAAATACACATCTGCATCCTGTTCCATCAGTGCGCGTGTGGTTTCTTTCCAGACCCGCTCAGGTGTCAATGCATTAAGCTCGCCCGATTCCGCCAGCTGCTTCATCAGCACCAACGTTTCTTCTGCAATGCTAAAACCCTGATGTTGATAACGCGCAGCAAAGCGGGCAATCCTTAAAACACGTAAAGGATCTTCGACAAAAGCTTCTGATACATGACGCAGTACACGATCAGCCAGATCTTTTTGACCGCCATAAGGATCATAAATCTTACCTGAATCATCCATGGCCATGGCGTTGATGGTCAGGTCACGGCGGATCAGATCCTCTTCCAAGGTGACATTGATATCGGTATAAAATTCGAAACCATGATAACCATAGCCAGACTTGCGTTCGGTACGTGCCAGAGCATATTCGTCTTTGGTTTCAGGATGAAGAAAAACAGGGAAGTCCTTGCCAACAGGTTGAAAACCTTTAGCAAGCAATTGTTCCGGCGTCGCGCCGACAACCACATAATCTTTTTCGTGATAGGGGTGTCCAAGTAAATGATCCCGAACTGCACCGCCTACTAAATAAACTTGCATGAAAAAACCTCTATTCTTACAAGCATCATGCTACAGAATAGAGGTTTTCTCAAGTCAAGAAGTTACGCTGATGCGTACATTCCTTAAAGCGCGTTTTTTTCTGCTTCCTGAATTTCAGCAACAGTTAACGCTGTCATATTCACTACGCGACGAGTCGTTGCAGTTGGTGTCAGGATATGAACAGGTTTCGCAGCACCAAGCAGGATAGGACCAATGGTCACGTTATTACCTGAAGTTGCTTTTAACAGGTTAAACGAAATATTGGCTGCATCCAGATTTGGCATGATCAGCAAGTTTGCAGAACCTTTGAAACGAGAGTTCGGGAATGCAAACTGACGGATATTTTCGTCCAGTGCTGCATCACCATGCATTTCACCTTCAACTTCAAGCTCAGGTGCAGTTTCAGAAAGGATTTCATATACACGGCGCATTTTTTGTGCGCTGGCATCGTGCTGGTCTGAACCGAAGCTAGAGTGAGAAAGTAGGGCAACACGTGGAGTAATACCGAAACGACGTACTTCTTCAGCAGCCAGAATCGTCATCTCAGCAAGCTGTTCAGCCGTTGGATTACGGTTGATGTAGGTATCCGCGATAAACAGGTTGCGCTCTTCAAGCATTAATGCGTTTAAGGTGAAGAAGGTATTATGGCCATCCTGTTTGCCGATGACATTGCTGACAAAGTCCAGATGGATGTCATAGCTTGAGTAAGTACCACATAACATACCGTCCGCCATGCCATGACGAACCAGCATCGCAGCGATCAGGGTAGAACGGCGACGCGCTTCACGGTGTGCATATTCAGGCGTTACACCTTTGCGTTGCATCAGGTTGTAATAGTCGTCTGCAAATTTTTCGTAATCCGGGTTCTTTTCCTGATCTACGATGGTGATGTTGACACCATCTTCAAGACGTAAGCCCAATTTCTTGATATTGGCTTCGATGACTGCTGGACGACCTACCAGAATCGGTTTTGCCAAGCCTTCATCCACTGCAATTTGTGCAGCACGAAGTACACGCAGGTCTTCACCTTCTGCATAAGCGATACGTTTAGGATCTGTTTTAGCTTGTGCAAAGATTGGTTTCATCATGAAGGCTGAGTTGTAAACAAACTCAGACAGACGTTGACGATATGCCGAGAAATCCTGAATTGGACGAGTTGCCACGCCAGAATCCATTGCAGCTTGAGCAACTGCAGGCGCAATTTCCAGAATCAGGCGTTGATCCAGTGGACCAGGAATCAGGTAATCACGGCCGAAAGAAGCTGATTTTTCGCCATAAGATGCAGCATCTGCTTCTATGTGTGCCATACGTGCAATCGCGTGTACGCAGGCAATTTTCATCTCTTCATTAATAGTGGTGGCACCAACGTCTAATGCACCACGGAAGATATAAGGGAAGCACAGTGCATTGTTCACTTGGTTCGGATAGTCAGAACGGCCAGTCGCCATAATGACGTCATCACGAACTTCGTGTGCATGTTCAGGCAGAATTTCTGGATCCGGGTTCGCCAAGGCAAAGATAATTGGATCTTTGGCCATCAGTTTCACCATTTCTTTGGTGAGAATACCGGCTGCAGAAAGACCCAAGAACATATCTGCACCTGCAATCACGTCACCGATCTGAGAGGCATCAATGTCTTGTACATATGCTTTTTTAGATTCGTCCAGACCTTCACGTTTAGTTGTTAATAGACCACGTGAGTCAGCAACGATGATATTTTCTTTTTTCGCGCCAAGGGCACAAAGCAAGTTCAAGCAAGACAGGGCAGCAGCGCCGGCACCTGAAGCAATGATCTTGATTTCATCAATTTTTTTGCCATTTAATTGCAATGCATTCAGAAGAGCAGAACCTACAATGATTGAAGTACCATGCTGGTCATCGTGGAACACAGGAATTTTCATGCGTTCACGAAGTTTCTGTTCAATATAGAAACATTCTGGAGCCTTAATGTCTTCCAGGTTGATCCCGCCAAAAGTGGGCTCTAGAGAAGCGACAATATCAACAATCTTGTCTGGATCATTTTCAGCAATTTCGATATCGAATACATCAACACCCGCAAATTTTTTGAACAGTACGCCTTTACCTTCCATGACTGGTTTAGACGCCAGTGGGCCAATATTACCCAAACCAAGAACTGCTGTACCGTTACTGACCACTGCAACCAGGTTACCGCGTGCGGTATAAAGTGCAGCTGTTGAAGGATCGCGTTCAATCTCAAGACATGGTGCGGCAACGCCAGGCGAGTAAGCAAGGGCTAAGTCACGTTGGTTGACCAATTGTTTGCTTGGTGTAACGCTGATTTTTCCTGGAGTAGGGAATTCGTGATAGTAAAGAGCCTGCTGCTTTAAAGATTGTTCGTCCATCTGTATCTCTATCGTTGTAAAGATTACCCAGAAAGCGGGTAAAAAATTGCATTTATGGCTCTGAATATAACATTTGTTAAGCACTTAGCCCAGTCAAAGTCGACCATTTTTGCGACAATCTTATTCGAGGTAGATATAGACTTAGACTTGATATATATAAGTTTCAGCAACGCGATTCTGTTCTAAATATGCAGTTGCTTCCAGTTCCGGCAATGGCTTGGAGAAGAAGTAGCCTTGGGCAATATCACAATCTAAATCACGCAGATATTGCAGCTGTTCTTCAGTTTCAATACCTTCAGCGACGACAGTCATGCCCATGGCTTTACCCATCGCAACCATGGCGCTGACAATCGCTTCCTGTTTATGTTCGCCAATTTTAGAGACAAAACTGCGGTCAATTTTGAGAATGTCAATAGGAAAATCGGCAAGATAGGACAAAGAAGAATAACCGGTTCCGAAGTCATCCAGCGAGATATTAATCTGGCGCTGCTTGATCTGGTTCAGCAGATTTTTGACAGATTCAGAGTTTTCAATCAGTGAAGATTCAGTAATTTCCAGTTCCAGACTGGTGCCAGAAATCTGGTTTTCGCTAATGGCCTGATCCAGATCATCGAGTAACTGACCACGACGCAGTTGCTGTGCCACGATATTCACAGAGACACAGATATTATGAAAGCCAAGATCATTCCATTCACGAATCTGTTTGGCAGTTTGCTGAATCACCAGACGGCCGATCTCGGAAATCAGGCTGGTCTGTTCGGCTAAAGGAATAAACAAGCTAGGTGGGATGATGCCTTTTTCTGGATGTTTCCAGCGCACTAAAGCTTCAAAGCCATAAATATGCTGGTCATTGAAATTAATTTTCGGTTGATAATAAACTATCAGTTCGCCATTCTGGATGGCTTTACGCAGATCGCGTTCAATGAAAATTCCTTGCTCTAGCAAAGCTGTATTTTCATTGGAGTAGAAATGGATAGTATTCCCGCCGAGATTTTTGGCTTCACTCAGCGCCTGTTCAGCACAGTTATTCAAATAATCTAGCTGACGACCATGATCCGGATAGAAGGCCACGCCCATCGATAGGGTAATCACATAATCTTGTCCAAAAATATGGAAAGGAGCCTGGAAGGCTTCAGCAATTCGTTGACAGTGTTCCTGTACAGACGGGCGAATATGCGAGATTTCATACAGAATCGCAAAATCGTCACCATTTAGATGGGCCACAAACAGGGCTTCAGCATTAGTCAGACGTAAGCGCTGTGCCACCTGACGCAACAGCTCATCACCACCATTATTAGACAGGTATTCATTCAATGGACGGAAACGGTCGATATTGAGTCGGATCACCGCCATTTTCTTGATGGAATCTTTTTGCGTCATCAGATATTGATGCAGCTGGTAGTTATAGTAAAAACGGTTCGGTAAATCAGTCAGTGTGTCGTAATTTTCCAGATAAGACAGGCGCTGTTCCTGTAATTTACGCTCAGTCAGATCAGAGACAATGCCGATATAATGGGTGATACGGCCTTCATCATCGGTAATCGCATTGATATGCAACCAGAGTGGCATTTCTTTGCCGGACAGGAATTTTTCACTCAGTTCGCCATCAAAGGAACCGATTTTCACGACTTGCTTGATGATATTGGAATGAATGCTGCGCTGCTGTGACTTATGACTTGCAGTAATATCAAACAGATATTTACCTAGAATTTCATTACGTTCAAAACCGGACAAATTTTCGAAATAAGGGTTCACTTCGATATAACGTAATTCATCATTTAGGATGAAGATCCCTTCAGCTGCTTGCTCAATTACACTGGCTGCCAGTTTCAGGCGTTCTTGAGAACTACGTTCCTGTTGAATATCACGCAAAATTCCCACCATGCGTAAAGGACGGTGAGTTTCGGGATCGCGACTGATCACCCGACCTACATCATGTACCCAACTCCAGACTCCCGGCGCTTGCTGAATCCGGTAAGTTACTTCATAGCGCTCAGTTTTCCCACGCAGATGCTGTTTCATATTGCTTTTGAATGCAGCCAGATCATCGGGATGAATCATATGTTGTAACTGCAAATGATGCTCACTGGATTTCCGTTGTACCTTCTCATCTTTATGATTGGTCAGCAAAATACTGCGGTCTTTGATATTCCAGTCCCATGGACGGATACCGGCGATTTCATGAGTCAGTTCAAGGTTTTGCTGCTGGTTTTTCAGATCAATATTAATCTGTTCAATATCATAAGTACGTTCACGAACTTTCTGCTCTAGTAGTTGATTGCTGAGTTGTAGCTCCAGTTCGATATCTTTTGATTTATTGACTTCCGTTTGTAGCTGTTTGCACAGTTCATCCGTCCAGGCGACCTGTTGTTCGGCATTATTCACCAGCAATTCATTTTCTGCATAAAGGCGGGAAGTACGGGTATGAATACGATAGGTACTATTGGCACAGAGCAAGATCACAATGACTGCAAAATTTAAGGCTAGACCAAAGACTGGATTGGCACCTGAGATATGAAAAAATTGAAAGAGTAAAAAGGGTACCAATGAAGGCAAAAATACCAGTGAAAAATAACTGAGCTTCTGGGTTAAATAAGTCAGACCGAAAGCTTGAGTCACTATTAATAGCAAGGCTGATAGAGTCAGTGCTTCTATTTCATCAAAATTAATATTGGCCTGTGGCAAGTAATAATAAATCAGGGAAATACCGGAAGCGATACAGCAACCTACCGCAAGGCTCTGAATTTGTAACCAGTAATGCGCATTTTTTAGTTGATATTGTTCAGGCTTAAAATACAGGGTATTGATGAGCCAGCACATGCTGACGGTAATTTCAGTCAGGATAAACCAGAGATTAAAGTAACTATTCGATAAGCTATATTGAATGTGATAAACACAGAAAATATAGAGGCAAATAATCATGATACTTAACAGAAAATATCGGCTATGTCGAAGCGTGTTCGCAATCTGAGCACGATGCAAGTGCTCTTTGATATAAGCCTCTTGATTATCAATCATATAATTAAGTGCCTTGTATTCGTCCTGAACGGTTTTTATCCTAGATTTTAATTTTTATTCAAGCTTGAATGATTCTTAAATCAATCAATATGTGTTTCATTATTATTGACTCAAGAGTAGAGTGTTTATAAATAAAAATCAATAAAATTAATAACTAAATTTTACAATTTTGACCGCTTAAATAGTGTAATTCAAAATTGAGAGGGCAACGACAGGAGCAGTTTCGGTACGCAGGACACGTTCACCAATACACCAATTGACAAAGCCTTGCGCATTCGCCGCTAGGATTTCTGCTTCACTCAAGCCACCTTCAGGGCCAATCAGCAAGGCAATATCCGGCGTGGCATTCACCAGAACATCAATTTCTTCTTTATTTGGCGCTAGCACCAGTTTGGTAGTAGGAAGATCGGTTTCCAGCCATTTTTCAAGTGACATTGGCGCTAAAATTTTAGGAACAATGTTCATTCCACACTGTTCGCAAGCGGCAATCGCCACACCTTGCCAATGATCCAGTTTTTTCTGGTCGCGGTCGTATTTCAGGCGCATCTCACAGCGTTCAGAGGTTAAAAGCTGAATTTCAGATACACCCAGTTCGACCGCTTTCTGGATCGCATAATCCATGCGGTCACCTTTACTCATGACCTGGCCAAGCAAAGCCTTAAATTTGGGTGTGCGATCCGTAGGGTTGTAACTATTGACCTGTACAGCAGCCGACTTTTTGGAAACTTCAACCAGTTCAACTTCATATTCACCACCTTGTCCATTAAACAGGGTGGCTTTTTCGCCGACTTGAGCACGTAAAACTTTAACCCAATGATGAAACACTGTTTCAGTCAGTTCTACAGTGGTATCTACTGCTAAATCAGCTTCAATAAAAAAACGTGGCATTAAAGTTTTACTCTCAAATCAGGTATTTTACTTATGCAAGACCGAGGTCTTTAACAAGTTGACGGGTTGGATCAGTGGTATTCATGGTGTAGAAATGCAGGCTTGGTGCACCGCCAGCAATCAGGCGTTCACAGAATTTCACGACGACTTCATGACCAAAGGCTTTAATGCTTGCAGTGTCATCCCCATAATTTGCCAGTTGCTTGCGAATCCAGCGTGGAATTTCTGCGCCTGTACCATCTGCGAAGCGAATCAGGTTGCTGGCATTGGTAATCGGCATAATACCCGGCGCAACCGGAATATCGATTCCAGCTTTCTGGATACGGTCTACAAAGTAGAAGTATGCATCTGGATTAAAGAAAAACTGGGTCAATGCCGCATTGGCACCGGCATTTACCTTATCCACAAAGTGCTGAATATCTTTATCAAAGCTGTCTGCTTGTGGGTGCATTTCAGGATAAGCAGCAACTTCGATATGGAAATGATCACCTGAATGTTCACGGATAAAGCGAACCAGATCCTGTGCATAAGGCAATTCACCTAGGCCCACCTGACCAGATGGCAAGTCACCACGCAGTGCGACAATACGATCAATCCCTTGTGCTTTATACAAATCAAGCAGTTCAGCGATACGCGCTTTGTCATCGCCGATACAAGACAGGTGAGGAGCAACGGGTGTGCCTTTACCGTTAAAATCATTAATCGTAGATAAAGTACGTTCACGTGTTGAACCGCCAGCCCCATAAGTCACAGAGAAGAATTCTGGATTCAACTGTTGCAGTTCTTGGTGAACCACTTTGAGTTTTTCCGCACCCGCATCAGTTTTAGTCGGGAAAAACTCAAAAGAAATTGGAATCTGTTTAGACATGTTCAAATCCTTTTTATAAATACTTGTATTTTATAGATTACCCTCATCCTAACCTTCTCCCAGAGGGAGAAGGGACTACCATTGTGATAGTTAAAGTCTTTAAAGACTTACCCTATAACAATTTTCACAATGGAAATCTCCCTCTCCTTATAGGAGAGGGCCGGGGTGAGGTGGAAATCAAAAATTAATATTTATAAGCATCAGACTTAAACGGACCTTCAACAGCTACGCCAAGGTAATCTGCTTGTTCTTGCGTTAACTGCGTTAACACACCACCAAAGCCTGCAACCATGGCTGCCGCAACTTCTTCATCTAATTTCTTAGGAAGCAGTTCAACGCGAATCGCTGCTTGTTTTTGATCTTCAGGTAGATCAGCAAATTTCTCAGCGAATAAATGCATTTGACCCAAGACTTGGTTAGCAAATGAACCATCCATCACACGTGAAGGGTGACCTGTTGCATTACCAAGGTTCACCAGACGACCTTCAGAAAGAAGGATCAGGTAATCATTTTCGTTTTCTGAACGATATACTTGGTGTACTTGAGGTTTCACTTCAACCCATTTGTAACCACGTAGGTAGTTAGTATCGATTTCAGTGTCGAAGTGACCGATGTTACAAACCACTGCGCCAGCTTTCAGGGTATCCAACATTGCAGCGTCACATACGTGGTAGTTACCAGTGGTAGTCACGATCAGGTCGGTATTTTGAAGAAGATCAACGTTCACATCTTCTTTTTTGCCAGTTTGAACGCCATTTTTGTATGGAGAAACCACTTCATAACCGTCCATGCATGCTTGCATCGCACAGATTGGATCGATTTCAGATACACGTACGATCATACCTTCTTGACGAAGAGACTGAGCAGAACCTTTACCTACGTCACCATAGCCGATCACTAACGCACGACGGCCAGAAAGCAGCATGTCAGTTGCACGTTTGATCGCATCATTTAGAGAGTGACGGCAACCGTATTTGTTATCGTTTTTAGACTTGGTTACTGAATCGTTGACGTTAATCGCTGGAACTTTCAGAGAGCCATCTTTCCACATTTCCAGAAGACGCGCTACACCTGTAGTGGTTTCTTCAGTAATACCGTGGATTTTTGCAATCAGTTCAGGATATTTTTCGTGAACAACAGCTGTCAAGTCACCACCATCATCCAGAATCATGTTGGCATCCCAAGGTTTGCCGTTCACATTGATCTGTTGCTCAAGACACCACATGTATTCTTCTTCTGTTTCGCCTTTCCATGCAAATACAGGAATACCACGTGCAGCGATTGCAGCAGCAGCATGGTCTTGAGTAGAGAAGATGTTGCAAGAAGTCCAACGAACTTCAGCGCCTAATTCAACCAGAGTTTCAATTAAAACCGCAGTTTGAATAGTCATGTGGATACAGCCAAGAATTTTGGCACCAGCAAGCGGTTTAGCAGCTGAGTAGCGTTTACGCAGACCCATTAGGGCTGGCATTTCAGCTTCTGCAAGTTTGATTTCTTTACGGCCGTAGTCAGCTAGGGAAATATCAGCAACTTTATAATCTGTAAATGAAGCATTAACCGCGTTCATCACGATCTCCTTATAAAAAACAATAATTGATCATTCAGTTCGCGGATGCCGTTGTTGGTCTGTCTAGAAAAAGTTGGACCGATCGTCGAGCCTGGCGCTTTTACATTTCGTACCTGTAAAACGTCGCAGCATCCCTCGACTAGCGGGGTATTGTACTTGGAAATTAATTTGGTTCCAATCCGAAATTGTTTAATATCTGACTAATAAGAAAATTTTGAAAATATTTTGAGAAATATCCTGATATTTAAAAGCTGAAATAAAGTTTTATTCTCGTAAAAAAGCCCATCATCTGATGGGCTTTTTATTTATTCTATGTCCTGCTCAATTTCATCTGCTTTCTTAGTCCAGTAATCTGCCTGTATATCATCAGCGACGACACCAAGACCATTGGCATAAATAAAGGCAAGATCACGCATGGCTTGAACTTCACCCCATTCAGCTGCTTGCTTTACAAGAGCGATAGATTTTTCAACATCTTTTTCGACCACATCACCACGACGGTAAAAACCAGCCAGTTCTAAAGTCGCTGCAGGGTGTTTTTCGAAATTGGCTTTACTCAACCAGTAATAGGCTAACTCAAAGTGAGCTTTGGAATCGTCAGGATCTTCCTCAGCGATTTCTTTGGCATAAACCGTATAACCCTCACCGAGCCAGTACATGGCTTCAACCCAGCCACCATTGGCTGCTTTCAATGCCCACTCTTCGGCTAGCATGATGTCTTCGTCATGCTCGCTTTGCATATAGAGTTCGGCAAGCTCAAATTGGGCTTCGGCATTGCCTGCCAGTGCGCGGTTTGCCAGCGTGGCAGGGGGAGAAACACGCTCAGTCATGTCAGTATCTCAAATATCTTTGTATCTAGATTAAAAGGTTCAAAATAAAAAAGCCAATCCGAAAATTGGCTTTTGTATAAAAGTCGACTGAAAGCGCTTAAAACACGCAAACGAAGCTATTTGTTTAGAGGAATAACAATAAAAACAAATAGAAAGAGAACAAGAATAAAATTAAATAGTTTTCAATGATTCAGAAAACAAAACAGCGGCCCGAAAGCCGCTGTTGATATACGATTAATGAGATAAAAACTTAGTCTTGCTGGATTCCTGCAACCACCCAATCTTGTTGAGAACCGGCAGGTTTGACAAAGTGCCAGATTTCAGCAAATGGTTGAGGTTGGCTATTCAGGTCTTCACTTACAGTACCAGTGAAGCGTACGCTTACTACGTATTGACCATTCTCATTCGATGAATCTACCACCATTGCATTCAGGTTAGAAAACTCAGCTACGTCCTGATCCTGATTTGCCATAATGTCGTTATACATCGACTGGTAAAGATCAGGGGTCAGGTAACGTTTAATTTCTGAAATGTTGCTCGCCGTATTCATTGACTGAATGTGGTTGAAGCGCTGACGTGCAACACGTAAGAAAGTCGCAGGTTCTGTTCCATCTGGAAGCTGGTTGCCGCTATTGGTATAGGCTGCACCAAATGGCGCGTTATTTACCGGAGCTGAACCAAACGGTGTATTCGTGCTTGGTGTGCTACCACCCACGTTCTGACCAAAAATATTGGTATTGTCACCACCGCGAGGAGGTGTCTGACCAAATGGTGCTGAATGACCAGCACCACTATTTGGAGCGTATGGATTAGAAGCTACTTTTTTTTTTGCGCCCATCTTACGGAAAATGAAGAAGGCAACAGCGGCAGCAAGTAAAATCCAGATCCACCCTGGAATACCACTTTTTTCCTCTTGTTGCTGTTGAGCTGCTTGAGCTTCAGAAGCCGCTTGTACTTCTTTGTCATCAGCCAGCGCATTGGCAGCAACTGCACCCACTGCAGCACCTGCTACACCGGCAGCAACCATACTACCTACACCTGGGCCAGATCTTTGCTGAGTTGCAGCACCAGCAGCTGGAGCCTGTTGTGCTGGCGCAGCTTGACGAGGTTGTTGATAAGATTGGGTAGGCGCAGCAGAACGTTGCATACCATGGCTTTTACCGCCACCGGCACGTTTTGCTTCAGCAGTTAAAGGAGCAACCAGTAATGCTGCTGTTAAAAGACCTGCAATCAAACCACGCTGTCGAACTTCCATTCAATTTTCCTATGTGAAAAAAACTTATTTGAATACTCTATTTATATAGGCTTTATAGGGGATTTCAATCAAAAATGTGTATTTTTTTAGGCTTTTCGCAAGATTTATCGATTAAAACTAACTGAGTTCATCACTTAGGCTCATGGCTTCACTCAGGGCTTCATGCAATCGAGCTACAGCAATGACTTGCACACCGGGAATCGTTTTTTGCGGTGCATTGGCACGCGGTAAAATAATATATTTAAAACCGTGTTTAACGGCTTCCTTCAGACGTTCCTGACCATTCGGTACCGGACGAATTTCGCCAGAAAGACCAACTTCACCAAAAACAGCCAGTTGCTGAGGCAATGCTTTGGTCCGGATACTGGATGCACACGCTAAAAGTACAGCCAGGTCAGAACCGGTTTCGGTAATCTTTAAACCACCGACGATATTGACATAGACATCCTGTCCTGATGTTTGTACGCCACCATGACGATGCATTACGGCAAGGAGCATATTCAGACGGTTTTGCTCTAACCCCAAGGCTACACGGCGTGGCTGGCCATGAGCATCATCGACTAAAGCTTGAACTTCAACCAAAAGTGGGCGAGTCCCTTCACGGCTAATCATGACGATGGAACCTGGAATCGCTTCATCATAACGACTGAGGAAAATAGCAGATGGATTGGCGACTTCCCGCAGACCTTTATCGGTCATGCCAAAGACGCCAAGTTCATTGACTGCACCAAAACGGTTTTTGACTGCGCGGATCATACGGTAACGAGAATCCGACTGGCCTTCAAAATACAGCACACAGTCCACCATATGTTCCAATACACGCGGACCTGCTAAGGCACCTTCTTTGGTCACGTGACCAACAATAAACAGGGCAGTGCCGCTATTTTTGGCGAAACGGGTCAGTAGGGCTGCAGATTCACGAATCTGTGACACACCACCTGGTGCAGACTGCAAGGTTTCGGTATATAAAGTCTGAATCGAGTCCAAAATAGCAACAGCAGGACGTTCCTGAGCCAGCACTTCACAAATACGTTCGACACAGGTTTCTGCCATGACTTTCAGTTGGTCAGTTGGTAAGTCCAGACGCTGGGCGCGTAATGCCACCTGAGATAAAGACTCTTCACCTGTCACATATAGGGCAGAGCTATTACCTGCTGCCATATGGGTTGCGGTTTGCAGCAGAATAGTTGATTTACCAATCCCCGGATCACCACCAATCAGAACCACAGAACCTGTAACGAGACCACCGCCTAAGACTCGGTCAAACTCACCAATCCCTGTTTGCAACCGGGTTTCATGTGAAACGGAGACTTTGTTTAAGGTGGTAATCGCTGCTGCCTGACCGGCATAG
This sequence comes from Acinetobacter sp. YH12235, assembly GCF_013417705.1. Lineage (NCBI taxonomy): Bacteria > Pseudomonadati > Pseudomonadota > Gammaproteobacteria > Moraxellales > Moraxellaceae > Acinetobacter > Acinetobacter sp. YH12235. The sequence continues at coordinate 122,780 of NZ_VPDL01000001.1, forward strand.
CCCCCAATTTTTGGCTGAGCACGATGTGTCGTTGCTGGCGCAATACTGACTTCTACCAGACTGTTCCATTCCCCACATTCAGAACACTGACCCGCCCATTTAGGATGGTCTGCTCCACATTGTTCACAACGATACACACTTTTTGCTTTAGCCATAATTTCCGAAAATAAATATTGGGAATGGGGGCTACAGCATAGCGGTGAATGAGACTGAAAACCAAGACCTTTGGCTGAAAAAGTCACTGATTTACGTCAGCATATGACGCATATGGATTAACCTTTCTACATGCAAGTCAAATACCTTCTATAATGGAGAAATTCATCACGGGTACAGGAAACCTGACATGCCACAACTTTTAAAACATATCGATGCGATCGCACGTGAAAAAGACCGTGATGTATTATTTGTACATTTTGAAAATTACGAACATGAAAATGCCGATGCTGAGTCTTATCATTTACGTCAGAACCTGATGGAATGGCTGAAGCAACGCCAAATTAACTTTGCACCTTGCATGGGGATAGAACAGCCTGGTGTGATTGAAAGTTATTCAGGCGATCTTTATATCGATGTGCCATTTGATGAAGCTAATCCTATTTACCAAATGGTCAGTGAACATCTTGAAGATGCTGACGGGGAGATGAAGATTCCAGGTGTGCTGTTCTTTGTATTATCCCTAGAAACTGCGCTGGAAATTGAAGCCGATCGTGAAGAGTTCTTGAATCTAAATCAAGCTCATGATGATGACGGTGGATTTTCTGGCCGTGTGAACTGATATTTTTAGCAAACTTAAATAATAAAAAAGCCACTAAGAAAGTGGCTTTTTTATTAAGGGTTTTAAATTTGATTAATACAGTTCACCTGATTTACGGCGAGCAATAAAATCTTTGGATTCTTTCACGATCACACCAGACAGCAGTAACAGGCCGATCAAGTTTGGAATCGCCATCAAACCGTTGAAGGTATCTGCAAACAGCCACACCAGATCCAGTGTTGCTACACAGCCAATAAATACTGACAGGATATATATGATGCGATAAGGGAATACAAATTTCTCACCGAGCAGATAGGTCGCACATTTTTCCCCGTAGTAGCTCCAGCCTAAAATGGTGGAATAGGCGAAGAAGATAATACCGAAGGTCACGATCCAGCCACCGATACCTGGCAGCAGTTTATTAAATGTAGAAACGGTCAGAACAGCACCGGTTTGTCCACCAAAATCACTGCCGGCCATGATGAAGCCCATCACCAGGACAATACCGGTAATCGAACAGACAATAATCGTGTCAATAAAGGTTCCGGTCATGGAAACCAGACCTTGACGTGCCGGGTGATCGGTTTTTGCAGCAGCAGCGGCAATCGGTGCCGAACCCATACCAGCTTCATTCGAGAAGACACCACGCGCGACACCATAACGAATCGCCGCACCAATCGCACCACCTACGGCAGCTTCACCAGTAAAGGCATAGGTGAAAATCATTTTCAGTGCAGGGCCCACTAAATCGAGATGAGTGAAAATAATGATCAGACCGCCCGCCACATAACCAATCGCCATAATTGGAACGATGAAGGAAGCAGCTCTAGAAATCCACTTAATCCCGCCTAGAATTACCAGTGCAGAAAACGCAGTGATCACGATACCTGTAACCCAGGTTTCCAGACCGAAACCATTTTCTACTGCAAGTGCAACAGTGTTGGACTGAACTGAACTACCAATTCCGAAAGATGCGACAGCACCAAAGAACGCAAAGATCAGCGCCAGCCATTTCCATTTCAGGCCACGCTCAATGTAATACATTGGACCGCCAGACATTTCACCGCGTTCATTTTTAACCCGGTATTTGACGGCCAGTACACCTTCGCCATATTTGGTTGCCATTCCGAACAGGGCAGTCATCCACATCCAGAATACGGCCCCAGGACCACCCAGTACACAGGCAGTTGCCACACCGGCAATATTACCGGTACCGATTGTAGCTGACAGTGCGGTCATGAGTGAGCCAAACTGGGAAATATCGCCTTCATGCGAAGGGTGTTTGCCAAAAACCTGTTTAAAGGCCAGTGGCAACATGCGGAACTGCCAGAACAGCAGGCGGAAGGTCAGGAATATACCGGTACCGACAATGAGGACCAGCATATATGGGCCCCAGACCCAGCCACTGACGGTTTCCATGATGCTTTGTAAATTTTGCATAAATTTCTTCTTATTTATCCGTGTCAGCTTTATTTGAGATGTTGATTGAAAAGCAATTGCTATGCCATGCGCGCTCATCCTAAACGCGAATATTGGCGGATTTGTATTCTATTTTTTACATAGTTTCAGCGCTTTGACAAGAAAAATCCTGTATTCATTGCGCCTTAAAACTAAGACTAAAGATAAATGAATATTGATATAAGAAAAATAAATTAACTTGCAAGATTAGTTGGAAAATACAAATGATGCGAATTTTCTTTTTGTATTCCATGTTTTTTACGTTAATTTGTCGCGATTAAAACTCAAAGTTGAAATGAAATAATGTCAGAAAAATATAGTCACTCATCATCGGAAGATGGTGAGCTACAGCGTAGTTTATCCAACCGGCACCTGCAGTTAATTGCCATTGGGGGTGCGATTGGCACCGGCCTGTTTATGGGTTCAGGGAAAACCATTAGCCTGGCAGGACCATCCATTCTGGTGATTTATATGATCATCGGTTTTATGGTGTTTCTGGTCATGCGTGCATTGGGTGAATTATTGTTATCCAATCTGCAATATAAATCTTTTATTGATTTTGCCACAGATCTGATCGGGCCATGGGCAGGTTATTTTGTCGGCTGGACCTACTGGTTATGCTGGATCACGATTGGTATCGCGGATTTGTCAGCCATTATCTATTACTTGCAATTCTTTAATAACGGTCTGCCATTTACTCCGGGTGAAGGCGTGTTGATCAGTATAGCCTCTATTGTCTTCATCATGGGCTTGAACCTGGCAACCGTGAAACTGTTTGGTGAAATGGAATTCTGGTTTGCCCTGATCAAGATTATCGCCATTATTGTTTTGATTGGTGTGGGTCTGTGGATGGTCTTTACTGGCTTTACTAATGATGCAGGTACGGTCGCTTCATTTGCCCATATCTGGGATCATGGCGGTTTATTTCCGACTGGGACTATGGGTTTCCTGGCTGGTTTTCAGATTGCGATTTTCGCCTTTGTAGGTGTAGAGCTGGTTGGTACTACGGCTGCTGAAACCAAAGATCCAGAGCGTAACCTGCCGAAAGCGGTGAACTCGATTCCGATCCGTATCATTATTTTCTATGTGCTGGCTCTGATCATTGTGATGTCAGTGACACCATGGGATCAGATCAATCCAAATGTTTCTCCGTTCGTGAATCTGTTCAGTCAGGCAGGTATTGCGGCGGCAGCAATCATCATGAACCTGGTGGTGCTGTCATCAGTAATGTCATCAATGAACAGTGGGGTGTTCTCGACCAGCCGTATGCTGTTTGGTTTGTCTCGTGAAGAACAGGCACCGAAAGCATTTGGTCGTTTGAATTCGCGCGCCGTTCCAGCGAATGCTTTGTATTTCTCAGCGATCTGTTTATTGCTCGGTGCAGCATTACAATACTTCGTGCCGAATACGGTTGAAGCATTTACCTTAGCAACGACTTTGTCGACTATTCTGTTTATCTGTGTATGGCTGATCATTATCTGGAGCTACATGATCTATTACCGTACCCGTCCGGAATTGCATGCTAAATCCATATTCAAGCTGCCTGGTGGATTGGTGACTTGCTGGATCGTCATTATTTTCTTTGTTGGTATGATTGGTGTGTTATCGCTGGAAGATGATACCCGTCGTGCCTTGATGGTCAGTCCGGTCTGGTTCATTTTGCTGATTATTGGATATTTAGGCTTATATAAACAGAAACATAAATAATCCATATCAATAAAAACGTCAGCGATCTGCTGGCGTTTTTTTATGTCTGAATATACTCTCTAGCGTTTAGCGCTTTGGTCATGCGGATGATCGCGTTATACTTCATCGAAAATACTCATATAGGTGGTCAGATGCGTCAGGTCATTTGCTACATCAGTTTAATTACAGTCGGTTTTGCCTTGGTCGGTTGTGGGCAGTCGGGAGCTTTACATCTTCCAAATGATCCAAACTACGATAAACGTGCCAAGTATTTACTCTATAAAAATACTGAATCTGCACCGCAAGTATCAGATGAACAACAGGATGCGCCGGTCAAGCAGCAATTTGAAGCGCCCGCTGAATCCGATTCAACACCATCTCCTTAAGACTTTCAGAGAAAGGATACATTCATGAGTTTCACCCGCATTAATGGGGTATTGCATGCTGAGCAATGTTCACTGCAACAGCTCGCAGAGCAATTTGGCACACCACTTTATGTTTATTCAAAAGCAACTTTTGAAAAGCATTATCTGGATATGGACCGTGCTTTTAGCTTTATCGATCATCAAATCTGTTTTGCGGTAAAGTCAAACTCTAATCTTGCGGTATTGAATGTATTGGCCAAGCAGGGTGCTGGTTTCGATATCGTGACTGGTGGTGAACTGGCTCGTGTCTTGAAAGCCGGTGGTGAGCCTTCAAAAATCGTATTCTCAGGCTTGGGTAAATCTGAAGCAGATATTAAAAAGGCATTAGAAGTAGGCATCGCCTGTTTTAATGTGGAATCTTATGCCGAACTGGACCGTATTCAGAAAGTAGCGGCTGAACTTAAGGTTAAAGCGCCGATTTCTCTACGTGTTAATCCGGATGTTGATGCCAAGACTCATCCATATATTTCCACTGGTTTAAAAGAAAACAAATTTGGTATTCCATCAGATAGCGTATTTGATACCTATGCTTATGCAGCATCATTGCCAAATCTTGAAGTGGTCGGGATTGACTGTCATATCGGTTCGCAGTTGACTGAAACTCAGCCGTTTGTTGATGCGCTGGATCGTGTCATTGTGATGATCGACAAGCTGAAAGACATGGGCATCAACCTGAAACACATCGATATTGGTGGTGGTCTGGGTGTGACATATAAAGATGAAATACCACCATCGGTTGAAGAATATGCCAGTGCCATGCGTCCGGCTTTAGAAAAACTGGGTTTGAAAGTTTATATGGAGCCTGGCCGTAGTATCTCTGCCAATGCAGGTGTTTTACTGACCAAAGTGGATCTGCTGAAACCAACCAATCACCGTAACTTTGCCATCATTGATGCCGCGATGAATGACCTGATTCGTCCAGCTTTATATGAAGCATGGATGGATATTCAGTCTGTGACACCGCGTACAGATGTGGAAACAAAAGAATGGGATGTGGTGGGCGCGATCTGTGAAACAGGCGATTTCCTGGGCAAAGAACGCGAGCTTGCCATTAAAGAAAATGATGTACTAGCAGTTCTTGGGGCTGGTGCATATGGTTTCGTAATGAGTTCAAACTATAACAGTCGTGGCCGTGCTGCTGAAGTGATGGTGGATGGTGATCAGGCGCATCTGATTCGTGAGCGTGAAACGGTTGAATCACTTTGGGAACGTGAGCGTTTATTGCCTTAAGGAGACTGAATAATGTTGCTTGAATTTACCAAGATGCATGGCCTGGGCAATGATTTTATGGTGGTAGACCTGATTAGCCAGCGTGCTTATCTGGATACTCTCACTATTCAGCGCTTGGCAAATCGTAACTTTGGTGTGGGTTTTGACCAGCTCTTGATTGTTGAACCGCCTGATATTCCAAGTGCAGATTTTAAATACCGTATTTTTAATGCGGATGGTTCTGAAGTTGAGCAGTGCGGTAATGGTGTGCGCTGTTTTGCCCGTTTCGTGCATGAACGTCAATTAACGACTAAAACCAAAATCAAGGTACAGACCAAAGCTGGAATCGTGGAACCTGAACTTGGTGCCAATGGCTGGGTACGAGTGAATATGGGTTATCCAAAATTCCTACCTCAGGAAATTCCATTCGTGGCTGAAGAACCGGAAAATCTGTATGACATCGATCTGGCGGGTGGTGAGAAACTGACGATTGATGTGGTGAATATGGGTAATCCACATGCAGTGACGATTGTTCCGGATGTGTTGACTGCTGATGTGGCTAAAATTGGTCCACAGGTGGAATCTCATGTGCGTTTCCCGGCACGCGTTAATGCTGGATTTATGCAGATCATTGATGAAAAGCATGCTCGTTTACGTGTTTATGAGCGTGGTGTAGGCGAAACACTGGCTTGTGGTACAGGTGCCTGTGCTGCAGCAGTGTCTGGTATGCGCCGTGGTTTGTTATCTAGCAAGGTCGAAATTGAACTTGCGGGTGGTAAATTGCAGATTGAATGGAAAGAAGGTGATGTAGTCTGGATGACAGGTCCAACTGCCAATGTTTATGAAGGTCGACTGGACTTGCGCTACTTCCAGGGTTAATCCCACATTTATTTCTCTAAAAAGCACCGCACATAGTACGGTGCTTTTTTTATGATAGGATGAATTCCATATTTAATTGATATCACAACAGCTCTATGAATCAGCTTGTGTTTTTACCGGGTGCATCAGGCAGCCAAGGCTTTTGGCAGCCGTTGTTGGCTCATTTAAAAACAGATCAATCTACAAAAATATTGACATATCCGGGCTTCGATGGGGTAGAACCAAATTCAACTATTCAAAATCTTCATGATCTGCAGGAACTCATCACAGAGCAGATTGAGGATGATTCGATTCTGGTTGCCCAGTCCATGGGGGGAGTTCTTGCAGTTGGAATTGCACTGCATCATCCACAGAAAGTCAAAGGACTGGTTTTATTGGCAACTTCTGGTGGTGTGGATCTATCACAGTTCGGTTGTGCTGATTGGCGGATAGATTATCGCGAGCAGTTTAAAGATGTTCCTGATTGGTTTTTACAAGATCAAACCGTATTTAGCCTGAAACAGTTAAGCAATCTTGAGATTCCTGTTCTACTGATCTGGGGTGACCAAGACGCTTTAAGTACCGTTCAGGTGGGGCAATGCTTAAAGCAAAATTTGAAACATGCAAACCTGCATGTAATTCAAGGCGGGGATCATTTCTTTGCGGCGACTCATCCAGTACAGGTCGCAGAACTGATTGAAGCCTGGCTGGAGTCAATTTAATGGAGCAAGTAAAGCTTTGTGCAAAAGACTTGCTCGGAATCTGGCTCAAAGAACGTGAGATCCAAAACCAGTCTAAACATACCTTGCAGGCCTATGAACGTGATGTGGCTGATTTTCTGGAATTCTGCGCAGTACAACAACTTACGCTCAATGATGTGGAAGCCACGGATTTACGCCAATTTCTGGCTGAAAAAGTCGAGCAGCACGGATTAAGTTCGAGTAGCTTGCAGCGGATGCTCTCTTCGATTCGCCAGTTTATGAAATGGGCAGAGCAAGCGCAGTATCTGGCATTTAATCCGGCTGATGATTTTCAGTTGAAACGTCAGTCACGTCCTTTGCCGGGTATGGTCGATATTGAAACTGTGAACCAGATTCTGGACCAGCCGGCTCCAGAAACCGAAGCGCAGCAGCAAATGTGGTTGAGAGACAAGGCGATTCTAGAATTACTTTATTCCAGTGGTTTACGTTTGGCAGAAATTCAGAGCTTAAGAATCAAGGATGTTGATTTTAATCGTCAGCTCCTGCGGATTACCGGTAAAGGAAATAAAACCCGGGTAGTGCCTTTTGGCTCAAAAGCCAAAGACAGCCTGATGGAATGGCTAAAAATTTATCCGCTCTGGAATGGTGATTTTGTACCTGACGCGAATGTATTTATCACCCAAAAAGGCAATCCGCTTGGTGCACGGCAAATTGAAAACCGGGTCAAGTTTCAGGCGCAGCGTGCAGGGGTTAATGTTGACCTGCATCCGCATTTATTGCGGCATTGTTTTGCCAGTCATATGCTGTCGAATAGCGGTGATCTTCGTGCCGTTCAGGAAATGTTGGGGCATAGCAATTTGAGTACTACACAAATTTATACTCATATTGATTTTGATCGACTTGCGCAGATTTATGATCAGGCGCATCCGCGGGCACAGCATAAAGAATAGGGAAAATATAAAGTTTTCTTCCGCTTGTCGGATGATTAGGATTCATGGCATAAAACTTTCATGTATCATGCTCAAAATATGACCTGAACAGACTGTTGGAAAGATATTTCACTATTGTCTTATTTTTCAAATGGCTGTTTTCGGATATAAGTATAAATAGTAATCAATTTTTAAAAGAAAATCAGCGATCTCGATACTGGAATTTTTATGGACACAGCAATTATCCCGGATATACAACAAAAGTATGCGCAGTTAAGCCCAGCTCAAAAAGACATGTTCGCGGGTTATGGTTTACGCCAGATCAAACATTTTGTTGAGATTAGCTTGCCCACTATTGAAGCCGTTCTCCCTGAAGGGGCAATTGTGCAAGGGATTAATGCGGAAGGGAAAATACAGGCTTATAATCCTGATACAGACCAGTATTATCTATGGATTTCTGATCTGCAATGGCAGACCACGCAACGAGCCAGTCAAGCTGTTGACCTGAAAGAAGATGCGCTCGAAATCTGGAATATTTTTGATCTAAAGTCTTATGAATTGATTGAACTGAGTCATGTGCATCGTGACTTTCTGCAAGTTTAATGAACATGAAGGATGACTAAGGTCATCCTTTTTTATTGTTTGTCTTGTCCTGAAATAGATTGACAGTATTCCACTTCAAACCGAGTTAAGCAATTAGCTCGGTTTTAGTTTGCTCATACGTCTGATTCGGGGTGTTCATATTTAAACTTAAATGTGGTCTATAGCAATTATAAATCATAATAGATTCCGCAATTAAGTGATCTAACTCCTTCATGGTTTGACATCGTGTAATTAAAAACTCCTGCTTTAATATTCCATTAATCCGCTCTGCTAATGCATTCTGGTAACAGTCTCCTCCATCTGTCATAGAAGGACATACCCCATAATGGCGTAATGCCGATTGATATAGTTCAGAGCAATACTGAGAGCCTCTGTCTGAATGATGAATCATCCTTGTCGCTCGATCCGTCACATGCTGCATCGCCATATGTAGAGCCTGCACAACATTCTCCGCACGCATATCATTCGATAACTTATAACCTTTAATCTGACGGGTATAAGCATCTGTCACTAAGGATAAATAATGTACGCCTTCAGCACTCTCAACATAAGTAATATCACTAACAAAGACTTCGTTGGCTTGCACTGCTGAATAATCCTTTAATAAATTTGGATGCTTCTTCATCCAATGCTTGCTATCCGTAGTTTTTGTATAGCGACGCTTGGGGCGAATCAATAAATTATGCTCTTTCAATATTTTAAATAACTGATCCCGTCCACACTTTAAACCACGCTGCAACAATTTGCCTTTAATAAGCCAATACAGCTTACGTGTTCCGATACTTGGCATGAGACAACGATATTCCATAACCAACTCAAGTATTTGTTCAGTTGCTTGTGCAGTCATTTGAGCACGTTTTTCTGCTTGATAATAAGCTTGTCGGGTGATTCCCAACCACTGACAATAACTTGAAACGCTTAGTCTTCTTTGGCTTTGCCAATCTTTGAAACGTGCTCGGTATACTTTTTTCCAAGATCAGTCCCACATTCTTTATCAATGTGATAAATCACATCCTGAATAAATTCAGTTTTAAGCTTTTCTGCGGCTAACTGCTTTTCTAATTGGCGGATTCGTTGTTGGGGGGTTAATTGGCGTTTAGAAGAAGTCGGCATATTCGAAGTCCAGTCCTGTTGTCCGTGCTTGCGTAACCATACCAGCACAGTTGATCTTCCTTGAATACCATATTTTGCCTGAGCTTGTTTATAAGTAATTTGCCCTTTTTCTACTTCATGTACAACCATCATTTTAAAGGCGAAGCTATAATCACGTTGTGTGCGTTTAACTCGTTGTTCTTGTGCATGTTCCATAAAATAAGTCTCTTAAGGTGTAAACTTATTTCAGGACGGGACAGTTGAAATATTTTATAAGTCATCCAGCGGTAACTGAAAACTTTGCTTGATGATCTGGCTGGGTAAATCAGTTTTGACACTGGTAATGCCATTTTTCTTGGTTAGATGGGTGGACTGGAATTTACGGTAACTTTCCAGATCAGGCACCACAACTTTTAACATCGCATCACATTCACCCAGAATGATATAGCACTCCATCACCTGAGGCAGCTCTTTCATCGCCTCAATAAAAGTATCAATGGTTTCTGCATCCTGACCGACCAGCCAGATCCGTGAAAACAGAATCAGTTGAAAACCGATTTTCTGTGAATCCACGATGGTGGTGTAATTTTGGATCACGCCCGCATCTTCAAGCAATTTCACCCGACGCAGACAGGAAGAAGGGGATAGTCCAATTTCACGTGCCAGATCGTTGTTCTGAATACGACCATTGGCTTGCAAGTGATGAATGATATTTTTATCAATTCGATCAAGTTTTACTCGCACAGACTTGGAAGATGTTTTCATAAATTAGAATATAATTCGAAAAATAATACTTATTATAAAATAAATTGAAAGCCTATTTTGTAAAAATTCGCAGATACTAATTTCACTTTCCGAAGATTTAAAGGAAAAGGAAATGTCTGTATTTGCACTTTTTGCACTAACCGTGCTTCCCCTGATTTTTACACCTGGACCAGATATGCTGTTTATCCTGTCTCAAGTGATGGGTAAAGATGCAAAAGCAGGCATGATGGCAACTATCGGGATTTGTTCAGGTTATCTGGTACATTCCATTTTGGTAGCAATAGGAATCGCAGCGATTATCGTGTCTTTTCCGGTATTGTTTGAGGCGATTCGCTGGTTGGGTATTGCTTATTTGCTCTATCTGGCTTGTAGCCTGTTGAAATCAGTATTTAGTAAAAACTCAATAAAAATTGAGAAAAAGACCACTGCTAATCCAGTGAAAAAAGGCTTCTTTACGGCCTTACTCAATCCTAAAGGCATGCTGATCTATTTTGCGATCTTGCCGCAGTTTATCGATAAAAGCGGAAATACTGTAAGCCAAGGCTTAATTCTCTCTTTTATTTTTATCGGTATGATTTTCATTGTTTATTGTGCTCTCAGCATTCTGTTCAGCAGAATTACCCGCAATACACAAATTGATGAGCGTAAACAGAAATGGGTTGATGGCACCTCAGGCGGTTTACTTGCCCTTGCTGCAAGCTGGTTAATTATTAATTAAGCAATTGCGTATTTTAAAAAAGCATACTGCTCCCAGTATGCTTTTTTTATATTTATAGATTGATGACAACCCGATTTTTAGACCTGCCAACAAAATAAAGCGGAGTAAATTGAGCAGATATGCAGAATAAATGATGAACAATTCTCTATTATGTCCAAACTGACCAAAGCGGTCATTTTTAAATATAAGTCATTTTCCACAAATCTAAGGACGGATTTGTGCATTTAATAAGCAAAAATCAAAAGTTCTGATGTGTTTCATCAAATAAAAAAATAATAAAAATCAAAGGTTAAATTTTATTAAATATTGATAAAATTCATTGTAATAAATCGATACGGATTAATTGTGAACGCATCGTTCAAGGAAAATTACGCATTTTTACAGCTCTTTGCTGAATTGTGACTTGACCGAAATGCCGTGCACATTGCAAGATAGGGCACCTAAAAAAATTTAAGTGAAGAGTTATTATAACTTTTCTCAACATTTACATTTGCTAAAACAGCCGAGGATTACATGAAGGCTCTTGTTGCTGTAAAACGTGTGGTTGATGCCAACGTTAAGGTTCGCGTTAAGCCGGACAACAGTGGTGTTGACTTAACAAACGTTAAAATGTCAATTAACCCATTCTGTGAAATCGCGGTGGAAGAAGCGGTTCGTTTAAAAGAAAAAGGAACTGTTTCAGAAATCGTTGTTGTTTCTATTGGTCCTAAAGAAGCTCAAGAACAAATCCGTTCTGCAATGGCGCTTGGTGCTGACCGCGGTATTCTGGTTGAAGCTGATGACAGCCAACTAGGTGCGCTAGAAGTTGCTAAAATTCTAAAAGGCGTTGTTGAAGCTGAACAACCACAATTGATCCTTCTTGGTAAACAAGCAATTGATGACGACTCTAACCAGGTTGGTCAGATGCTTGGTGCACTTCTAGGTGCAGGTCAAGGTACATTCGCTTCAGAAGTTAAAGTTGAAGGCGACAAAGTACAAGTGACTCGTGAAATCGACGGTGGTCTACAAACTGTTGAATTATCACTTCCAGCGATCGTAACTACTGACTTGCGTTTGAACGAGCCACGTTATGCAGCTCTTCCAAACATTATGAAAGCGCGTAAAAAACCGCTTGATACCAAGTCACCTGCAGATTTCGGTGTAACTACTACAACTAAACTGAAAACAGTCAAAGTTGAATCTCCTGCAGAGCGTAAAGCTGGCGTACAAGTGAAGTCTGTAGACGAACTTGTAGAAAAATTGAAAAACGAAGCGAAAGTGATCTAATACAGAAGGATAAAAATCATGAGTATTTTAGTAATCGCTGAGCACGACAACAAAGCACTTAACGCTGCTACTTTAAACGTTGTTGCTGCGGCGCAAAAAATCGGTGGTGATATCACTGTATTGGTTGCTGGTTCTGGCGCTCAAGCAGTTGCTGATCAGGCAGCTAAAGTTGCGGGTGTAAGCAAAGTTTTACTTGCTGATGACGCTGCTTATGCAAACCAACTGGCTGAAAACGTAGCAAAACTGGTTGCAGAATTAGGTAAAGGCTATAGTCATATCCTTGCTGCTTCTACTACAACTGGCAAAAACATTCTGCCACGCGCTGCTGCACTTCTTGATGTCAGCATGATCACAGACATCATCGCTGTTGATTCTGCAAATACATTCAAGCGTCCGATCTATGCAGGTAACGCGATTGCAACTGTTGAATCTTCTGAATCAGTAATCGTTGCAACTGTTCGTGGTACTGCATTTGATGCAGTTGCTGCTGAAGGTGGTTCTGCTGCGGTTGAAGCTGCTGCTTCTACTGGTGATGCTGGTATTTCTAAGTTCATTAACGAAGAAATCGTTAAATCTGAACGTCCTGAATTGACAGCTGCTCGTATCGTCGTTTCTGGTGGTCGTGGTGTTGGTTCTGGTGAGAACTACCACAAAATCCTTGATCCACTAGCTGATAAACTTGGCGCTGCTCAAGGTGCTTCACGTGCTGCAGTTGATGCTGGTTTCGTTCCTAACGATATGCAGGTTGGTCAAACTGGTAAGATCGTTGCACCTGACCTGTACATCGCTGTAGGTATCTCTGGTGCGATCCAGCACTTGGCAGGTATGAAAGAATCTAAAGTGATCGTTGCGATCAACAAAGATGAAGAAGCTCCAATTAATGCAGTAGCAGACTACTGGTTAGTAGGTGACCTGAACACTGTAATTCCTGAATTGGTTTCTAAAATCTAATTTCTGAATCAGGTTCGAAAAACGCCTCTTGTCTTTGTACTAAGAGGCGTTTTTTATTGTCTATTTTTTCTAAAATATAATTTATTTTCATAGGTATATGGGACAAATTAAAATGATAAAAAATTAAATAAGAATAAATATCAGCCTTACAGCAGCAACCTGAAAAAAATATGATTTTTAATGATCCTTTATTTCAGCGTATTTTTATTCTGATTATTGGTTTGATCATCTTTCTCCTAAGTTTGGGGGGGCTTGGTCTATTGCATCCAGTCAAGTCTATCTTTTGGTTTAGTCGTTTTCTTTTTAATATGTGGCTGTTTTGCTTATGTCGGGATGCTATTTATGTTGGCAGCATTCGCTGATACTGAAATACTCAATCGCAGGGCAGGTTGGCTATTTGAGGGACCTTCAGCTGATCCCATTGGGCTGGTGATATATATCTTATTTATAATTACTATTGGATTAGTCATTGGCGTCATTGCGCTGATTTTAACGTTTTTAATTAGATTGGTGCTGCCGTATCATAAGTATTAGAGCAGTTGGGGTTAAAATTTATCTATGAAAACCTGAGTTTTTTTATGATCATATATAGATATACCTTAGGATTGATTCATCAACAAAGATAAGTAAGCATCCATTCACTGAATCGCTGATGACGGGTTGAGTTATTGAATAAGTATTTTTAATGCTGCTTAGAAAAAATACAAAATCAGTTTTCTGGCTGGAAAATACTTTGCAGTCAGATCATGACTATTTCATTTGGGTGAAAAGTGATAAAATTCGACTTTGCTTTTCCTCCTGCTTTGAATCATGTTCTTTTCCAAAACTAGCCGTCTCTGTCAATGAGCTTTCTGCTTATTGCTCTCTATCTAAGTATCTGTATTCACACTGCCTGGAATGCACCACTTGAAGTGACGCGGTACTTATTTAGTGAATCAGGCGCTTTTGAGGTGCTTAGTCCGTGGTTGTGGTATCTGCTTGCGCTTTTGTGTCTGCTCAATATTGAAATCAAGCTAAATACCCGAATTTTTATGGCAGTAGCTGCAATTCTGCTGGGGATGCGGGAAATGGATTTTCATAAGCGTGTGTTTGAAGTCAGTTTCATTAAAACCAATTTCTATCGCAGTGCTGAAATTCCCATGATGGATAAAGTGCTTGGATTTATCTTGTTGTCAGGCATCGCTTTTGTTTTCATTGTACTGTTGAAAAAGTTAATCACTACTGTACGTACGGCTAAAAACACCTGGAACACAGCATACTTTTTTGTCTTTTTGACGATTGCCTGTGGTGGGATTAGTAAAGTACTAGACCGTACAACATCAACACTTAGTGAAGAGTTTAGTATAAAACTGCTGCCCCAAACACAAGTCATGATTATGACTATTGAAGAAGGGGTAGAGATGCTGCTGCCGATCTTGCTGATTGTGGCAGTATTGAATTACAGAAAAGTATCTAATTAAGATCACTTTTAGCCAATTCTAAGCCCAAAAAAGATGCTCAAATTTTTGCAGCATCTTTTTTTACGCCTGTTGATTTTATAATTTTTTCGTCGTTAAAAATAACAGGAAAATGATCACTAAAATGAAGATAATTAACAAGGTTAAGCTCAATATTTCGACACAAAAATACAAGTGTTTATGCTATAATTTAGGGCTGTATTTTAGTTTTTAACTCTGTCGTTTGAGTTAATTATTTTGCAAGTTTTACGACATATAAATGCAAGCCAAATCTGGCTTGTAGAATAAGGAGTATGCATGAGCGTATCGGAAATTAGACCGATTGCCATTGAGGATGAACTCAAGCACTCGTATTTAGACTATGCAATGAGCGTGATTGTTTCACGTGCCTTGCCGGATGTACGAGATGGTCTAAAACCTGTTCATCGTCGTGTGCTATTCGCAATGCACGAATTGGGCAATGACTACAACAAAGCTTACAAGAAGTCTGCCCGTGTTGTAGGTGATGTCATCGGTAAATATCACCCACATGGTGATTTTGCTGTTTATGAAACCATTGTCCGTATGGCTCAGGACTTTAGTCTGCGCTACCAACTGGTTGATGGTCAAGGGAACTTTGGTTCGATCGATGGCGATAGCGCTGCGGCAATGCGTTATACCGAAGTTCGTATGCGTAAGCTGACCCATGAATTACTGGCTGATCTGGAAAAAGATACAGTTGACTGGGAAGATAACTACGACGGTTCTGAGCGTATTCCGCAAGTCATGCCAACTCGTATTCCGAACCTGTTGGTGAATGGTGCGGCTGGTATTGCAGTCGGTATGGCGACCAATATGGCGCCACACAACATGACTGAAGTGGTGAATGCGTGTCTGGCTTATGCAGATAATCCAAATATCAGCATCGAAGGTCTGATGGAATATATTTCCGGTCCAGATTTCCCGACAGGTGGCATTATTTACGGTAAATCAGGCATCGTGGATGCCTATCGTACCGGTAAAGGCCGTTTGCATATTCGTGGTAAATATCACTTTGAAGAAGATGCTAAATCTGGCCGTACTACGATTGTCTTCACTGAAATTCCTTATCAGGTCAACAAAGCGAAAACGATTGAACGTATCGCCGAGCTGGTCAAAGAGAAAAAACTTGAAGGTATTTCTGAACTTCGTGATGAATCGGACAAGGAAGGGATGCGTATTGCGATTGACCTGAAGCGTGGTGAAAATGCTGAAGTCATCGTCAATAACCTGTTCCAGAATACACAGTTAGAAAATTCTTTCAGCATTAACATGGTTTGCTTGGACAATGGCCAGCCGAAATTGATGAATCTGAAAGACATCATCGCTGCGTTTATTCGTCACCGTCAAGAAGTCGTGACACGTCGTACTATGTACGAACTGCGCAAAGCACGTGAACGTGGTCATATTTTAGAAGGTTTAACCGTTGCTCTGGCAAATATTGATGCCATCATCGAAACCATCAAAACTTCTGCCAACCCGGCTGAAGCGCGTGAGCGTTTGCAAGCAGGTGAGTGGGCAGCAGGCGGTGTAGCAGCCTTGCTCGAAAAAGCGGGTGCTGTTTCTGTACGTCCTGATGAAATTGAAGGCGAAGATCCAAACCGCCCGTTTGGTATTGATGGCGATGTGTATCGTTTATCTCCGACTCAAGTTAACGCGATCATGGAACTACGTCTCCATCGCTTAACTGGTCTTGAGCAGGATAAACTTCAAGCTGAATATTCTGAAATCTTAGGTCAAATTGCTGAATACACAGCCATCTTAAATGACTTCAACTTATTGATGAACGTGATTAAAGAAGAGCTGGCATTGATTCTTCAGCAATATGGCGATGCGCGTAAAACAGATATCGTTGAGTCTCGTATCGACTTCTCTCGTGAAGACCTGATTCCTGAAGAACAAATGGTTCTTACGGTTTCAAAAACTGGTTATGCGAAAACTCAACCATTATCTGACTATGCTGCGCAACGTCGTGGCGGTCGTGGTAAGTCTGCAACCAGCATGAAAGAAGACGATTACATCCAGCACATGGTTGTAACATCGAACCATGCTACGGTACTTTGCTTCACCAATGTCGGTAAGGTTTATCGCCTGAAAGTTTATGAGGTGCCACAAGCTTCGCGTGGTGCCAAAGGTCGCCCAATGGTGAACTTGTTGCCGCTGGATGACAACGAAACCATTACTGCTATCTTGCCAGTGATTGATGCACCGAAGAAATTCAAAGAACGTCTGGCTGACTTCAAGGCATTTGTGAAGACCAATGCTGCCCAGCTGCAAACCAATGAAGTGATCAATAGTCACTTTGCGGCACTAGAAGCTGCTCTTGCTGAATCTGAAGATGGTGCAGATGATATTTCTGATGCACTGCGTGTTCAATTGAAAGAGCTTGGTTTAGCACTTTCAACCACTGATCTTGATGCTGACATCATCAATGACTTTGCACAGCAAGCCGAAGCTGTTCGTAAGAACTTCTATGTGTTTATGGCGACTGAGTACGGTACGATTAAACGTGTAGAACTGGAACAGTTCTCAAATGTTCGTTCAAACGGTTTACGTGCGATTGAACTGAATGGCGATGACACCTTAATTGGTGTTGCGATTACTGACGGTGAACAACAAATTATGTTGTTCTCGAACGAAGGTAAAGCAATTCGTTTCGCAGAGACTGACGTACGTTCAATGGGTCGTTCAGCCAAAGGTGTACGCGGTATGCGCGTGACCATCGGTGCTTCTCAGGTTGAAGATGCAGAAGATGCAGATGTTGAATCTGATGATGAAGATACAACTGAAGCTAACTTCATTAGTCGTATCGTATCTCTAGTGGTTGTACCTGAAACCGGTGAAGTGCTGTGTGCTTCTGCAAATGGTTATGGTAAACGTACCCCGGTAGATGACTTCCCAACCAAGAAACGTGGCGGTAAGGGTGTGATTGCAATCAAGACCTCAGAACGTAACGGTGAGCTGGTCGGTGCAGTTGCGATTGACGCATCTAAAGAACTGATGCTGATTTCTGATGGCGGTACACTGGTTCGTACCCGTGCTTCTGAAGTGGCACAGACTGGTCGTAATGCACAAGGTGTTCGTCTGATCCGTCTGGCTGAAGACGAAAAACTGGTGGGTGTAGAAGCGATTGAAGCAGTTGAAGATGAGTTGGAAATATTGGAAGATATTGAAAATACTGAATCTGCAGCTGATGATGTAACTGATACACAAGAAGCTGAAAAAGATGATGACAATACAGTAGAGGAATAAGTTCTGCTACTGATGAAAAAGGGCGCTTCGGCGTCCTTTTTTACACATCGGCTAAATGAGAGATAGATAATGAAAACCAGATTGATGCTTTTGACCGCAGCTATTGCACTTAGTGGCTGTAATAATGCAATGGATAGTATGCCTGATCCAAGCCCTGAACAGGAAAAGGCTGCGCAAGTAGCTTATGAAGATCTGCGTGATGGAAAATATGACGAGTTTTTAGCTCAGCTTGAACCGAAGTTACAGGCAGAGTTTCAAAATAATGAAAAAATCATGAAGCGTTTTTCACGTTCAATTCCGCAAGGTGAATATAAGTCCAAGACTATCATGAGAAAGAACTTCGAGGAAAATAACGGTAAACCGAGTGAATACAAGGTCAGCTATGAAATTGTCTATCCAAAAAATCTGGTTCAGTATGATGTGAGTTTTGACCAGCCGAATGGCAGTACTAAAATCCGCAACTTTAATATTCAGGTATTTGGTGAATAATTTTCAATGCGAATAGCCTGAGTAAATCCAGATTTAAGAACGTGGGCGTAGCCGATAATAGCCTAAGACCATACAGATGATGCCGATCACCAATAGATAAGCAAGCTTTCCTAGAATCATATAAGTGGGCACACCCATCTGATTGAGTTGAATAAACATCTGCACGATTTGGGTCGAAGGTAAGGCTTGCCCAATAAGTTGGACCCAGACTGGCATGGCAGCATGCGGCCAGGCGACTCCTGAAAGCATAAAGAGCGGAATCGAAGTAAAAACAATGATATGGCCGGCGCGTTGTGGCATGTCCAGAAAACTGGCGAACAGCACTGTGATACCGATCATGCAGAATACAAAGACAGGTACAGCAAGCAGCATGCCCCAGAAATTTCCACCACGGGGATAATCAAAATACCAGAAAGTAAAACCAAACAGGTAATAACAGCCCAGACAGCCAATGGTCAGAATCGCCAAACTGATGCCACTTAAGGTGGTCAGATTAATCACCTGTCTACTTTCTCGATACAACGCAATTAACATACTCAGGCCTAGAAAAATAGTCTGATGAATAATCAATGGCGCAACAGCCGGAAACACATAGCTGCCATAGCCAGAAAGCGTATTAAATAATGGAATCTGGTGAATGGATAGGGCAGGAGAGAAGTGTGAAATCTCGCTAAAGCGTTCAGCATATTCACTTAAGGTATTTTCTACTGAAGAGACCAAGCCTAAACCAATCTGTTTGGTAATTAAAAAGTTAGCAGCACTTAAGTACAGTCCAATCCCGCCATTTTCACCATGCAGGATAGATTGAGAAAGATTATCTGGTAATAATAAAATCCCGTCAGCTTTTTGAGTTTCCACCCAATATTTAGCTTCAGCAAAATTTCCAGTCACCGCCTTAATCTCTATATTCGGGCTTTGGCTGACATGACTGATAATAGTATTGGTTAAAGCACTTTGCTCTTCATCGACAATAATAATCGGCAAGGCTTCTGCCTGTTCTGCCTTATATGCGGTCGGATAAAAAAAACTGTAAAACAGAACCGATAAAATCAGCGTGGTAAAAATACTGGTATTGCTAATAATGTCTTTAAAAGTTTGGCAATAAGCTTTCCAGAGTGATTTCATGGTGACACTCCTTTGGCTGTTTTTTTGAGAAAGACATAGGCCAGCACAGCATAAAGCACGACATAAATGACGAGCACGAACATCGGTTGCAGTGAAAGAGAGAGCGGACTGCCAATCACCCATTGCTCCGTCTGTAATTTGGCATAGGGTGTATAGGGAATAATATTGGCCCAGAACTGGGTGAATAGTGGGGCATTATTAAGGGGCAAAGTCACCCCAGCAAAACTGAGCGATGAACCACCATAAACTGCTAGTAGACCAAAAGATTTGGTCAGGTCTTGAGTGGCCAGAACCACCGCACTACTGATAAAGGCATAGGCACTATAGAACAGTATTTGCGCCAGAAGAATTGGCCATAATGACCCGGCAATAAACCAGCCGCGAATTTCGACCAGCCAAAACATCCAAGCCCAGGTCCAGCAACAAAATATTGCTACATAAACCAGATTTTTAGACAGCAGTGCCGACCACAAGTTTTGTTGGGCAATCCAATGACTAACAGTATGTCGTTTAATTTCCTGACCCACAGCAAAAGCCACACAGCAACATAACAGCAAGTGCAAAATTGCCGGCACCATGTAAGGTTCCAGATAAAATTCATAATTCAGCTGCGGATTATACAGTGGGGAAATTTTAATATTCGGTGTAGGTGCTTCCAGATAGGGGAGCGTGTTGCCCAGATACTGCTTGCCGGTAAATTCAGCCAGAGCCTGCAAGGTGCTAAGTAGCATAGCCGAAGAAATGGTATTCCCGATACTAAAATAACTCTGATTAAAAGCAATACTAATTTCAGCATCCTGAGCTTTGACCAGTCGTTGCTCGGCTCCGGCAGGAATATGAATATAGCCCCAGATTTTATTTTCGTTTAATAGCTTTTCGATTTCGACCGTTTGATCAGAAATGGTATGCACTTGTAGGGTATGATTCAAAGATAAATGATCATAAATCTTGCTGCTCAGGCTACTTTGATCCTGATCAATAATGGCGACTGGTAGATGATCCGGTTTGCCTTTGGCAAACATGCTGCCAAGTAAAATCAGAATACAGGCTGGGGCGAGCAGAACCAGAGTCAGATCACATTTCTCTCTGCATAAATAGCGTATTTCACGCTGAATACCCGCCCAGAATCCAGAAGCCATTTATTTTGGCTCTTTCAATTTAAACAGCACGCTCATGCCGACTTTTAACTCAGGCATTTCAGTGACTGGCACAAGATGAACTTTAAAACTGCGGACATCATAACCACCGGTTTGGCGCGTGGTTTTAATGGTGGCAAATTCACCTTCAGCACTAATATTTTTTACTTTAAAAGTAGCTGATTGATTCAGTGCCGGAATAAACCCTTCAAGCTGTTGCTGTTTACCTAAAGCGGCATATTGGTCTTCACGAATATTCAGGCTAATCCAGCGTTCTGCCGAGATCAGGCTGACCACTGGCACTGCGGTTGCCACCAGCTCAGTGGCATTTCCATAGGTTTTGGAGACGGTACCATCAATCGGTGCCAATAATTCAGTTTCTGCTTCTAGTGCATTGGCTTCGGCGACTGCTGCACGGGCTATATCGACCTGAGCATCTGCAGAACTTTTCTGTTCTGGTGTACTGCCGCGTTTAGCCCGGGCATATTGCTGATAAGCAGCTTCGGTCATTTGGGATGCAGATTGTGAAGCTGCAAACAGTTCATCTCGGCGCTGGCGGGAAATGACACCCTCCTTAAACAGGTTAGCTCCACGTTGATAGGAAGTTTTAGCGAGTTGCTCCTGTGCTTTTAGTGACTGCCAGTTGGCATACAGAGAAGCGATATTTTCTTCCTGAGAACCACGTTCTGCGGTGGACTGAAGTGCTAATGCAGACTGTAAAGTAGCTAAGGCCTGCTGCTTTTTCGCCTCAATTTCAGGACTATGCAATTTTACCAGCGCCTGGCCTTTCTTGACGTTATCGCCTTCCTGTACATAAATCTTTTCAATCCGGCTTGGAACTTTGGTGGCCACTTGAACGGTTTCTGCCTCAACCCGGCCTTGTAGCTCGATTTCTTTGGGTTGATAGGTTTTCCATAGGCCAAACCCAATCAAAGCAAGAATCACTGGAATTAAAGCTAAAAGCAGATATTTTTTGCGCGATTTTTTTTCTGTGCTTTCAGGATTATCTGGCTCTGATTCACTGTAATTGATTTCTGAAGCCGTTTCATCAACAGGATGTTCTGGCTTTTGCTCATCTGTCATGTCTGGCTCCATTAACGAATATAGTGGGTATTGGCATGTTGCATGTAATTTGGAAATTCAACAATTGAGCCATGACTCTGTAATAAGGTCGCGAGAGATATTACATATTTATAAGCGTTTAATGCCATTTCTGCCTTTAAACTGCTGAGCATGTTTTGGGCATCGATGACCTGAGTGGCTGTCCCGACATCTTCCTTAAAGGATAACTCCTGAATACGCAGATTTTCCTGAGCTGCTTTCAGATTCTGCTGAAGTAGAGCATCACTTTGCTGGGCGCTGACTGCTTCACTAAATGATTTATAAATCAGGTTTTCAATCTCCTGTTGGGTACGCGCCGTCATGAGTTCAGCGGCATAGCGTTTCAGCTCAGCAGCCTGAATATTTTTATTTTTATCAATGCCTGAGAACAGGTTATAGCGTGCAGCTACACCCACAATCCAGTTTTGATGTTGATCCAGGCTATATTCACCAAACGCAAAAACATTTGGCTTTTTAGCGGCCTGCTGGGCTTTGACATTGGCTTTGGCCAGCTCGGTATCCATCTGCATTTTTTTGATCAGAGGAGAGTTCTGACTAAAACTGCTGAGCAGAATATTCACATTTTGGGGTTCAGCACGATTCACAAATAAAGGTGTGCTTAGCTCGGTGATATTGCTATCCAGCAACAGATTATTTAGCTGAAATAGGGCAGCATTCAGATTGGCTTGGGCATTTTGTTGTGCGCGTTCAGCATTGTTGCGTGCCACTTCGAACTGCATGCGTTGACCTTTACTGATAAAACCCTGCTGTTCCAGCTTCAGAGCATTACGATAATGTTGTTGCATGGCATTTGAATTAAAAAGTGCTGCATCCAGTAACTGTTTTTGTAGTTGAACATTAAAGTAAGACTGAATCAGTTCAAAACGCTGCGTGTCCTGTTGCTGCTGATTGCTAAGTTCGCTACGTCCTGACTGAATATTGGCAATTTCTTTGGCGCTACGGGTGAGGCCTCCGGTATATAGTGGCATCATCACGGAAACAGTGGGACGAATCACCTGATCTTCAAGGACGACATTAGACGTATCCGGAATCAGACCAACTCCGCTATGAATAGTATTGTTAAGTCCTTCACGCAGTGGATCAGTAATACCTGCAGGTAGATCCACACCATTACTGGCTTCCCACTCATTAAGCCGGCCATTCACGCCTTGAGAGAGTGAATTTTCCAGATTATTTTTAAACTGCTTTAATGGAATATCGACTTCACTATGAAAGGCATAGGCACGAACATTCAGGTCAACACGAGGTAGGCCAATACCTTTGACAGCTTCTGCTTCAAGTTTTGACGCTTGCTCCAGACTTTGAAAAGCCTGGCTACTATAGGAACGTTGCAACAATTGTTGTTCTGCATCCTTAAAGCTGATGCTTTGTGCATAAGCAAAACTGCCATACATCATAGATGCAAGCACAGTCAGACCCCAGCAGACACATTGTTTATTTTTCTTCATATTCATAAAGTGGTAATGTAAAAGTCACATTAATTCAGTCTAAGCTGCATTATAAATCAAGTGCTTGCAGTGCAGGAATGGGTTAAGTTGTAGTATTGTTGTAATTTGAAACAATTCACTTCTCAAGTTTCAAGCTGATAGTTCTATGTCACTCTAAAACTTGAGCCGAGTTTAAATTCATTTTTCAATTATTTTATATTAGCGGCCGATTCAACATCTTCTAAGCATTGGATGAGATTGAATATTTTTAGCTGTACAATTTCTCATAAATGAAATCACCGAGTTAGAACAAAAAAATCAAAGATATTCAAATTATCCCTCGAATCTAGATTGGTTTTTTGACTCTATCTTCATTCTTGGATAGAAATAATTTTGTGCAAGCGGCGTCCAGATATGGTTAAATGCCATCATTTTATTGTGTTTCACTCTGAAAGGAAAAATCATGCGCGCGTACAACTTCTGTGCTGGTCCTGCTGCATTACCTACTGCCGTACTTGAAAAGGCTCAAGCTGAAATGCTTGACTGGCAGGGCAAAGGTCTTTCGATCATGGAAATGAGCCACCGTAGTGCAGACTATGTTGCAGTTGCGGAAAAGGCAGAAGCAGACCTTCGCAAACTCATGAATATTCCTGAGAACTATAAAGTACTGTTCTTGCAGGGTGGTGCATCTTTGCAATTCTCGGCAATTCCATTGAACTTGCTGGGTAAAAACAACAAAGCTGACTATATCCGTACCGGTATCTGGTCTGAAAAAGCATTGAAAGAAGCTAAACGCTATGGCGATATCAATGTGGTTGAAGCAGGCATTAAAACTGAAGATGGTAAATTAGCGATTGCTGATCAAAGCACATGGAATCTTTCTGATGATGCCGCTTATGTGCATTATGCAGATAACGAAACTATTGGCGGTCTGCAATTTGCCCATGTGCCAGAAACTGATAAGCCACTCGTATGTGATTTCTCTTCAAGCATTCTGTCTGCACCGATTGATGTTTCTAAATTCGGTCTGATCTATGCCGGTGCGCAAAAGAATATTGGCCCTGCAGGTTTAACACTGGTTATTATCCGTGAAGATCTGCTTGATCAGGCTAAACCTGAAATTCCAAGCATCCTGAAATATGCAGATCAAGCGAAAAATGGTTCGATGGTCAACACACCATCAACTTATGCATGGTATCTATCTGGTCTGGTATTTGAATGGTTACTGGAACAGGGCGGTGTAGACGCGATTCATAAAGTGAACCTGCAAAAAGCTGAATTGCTTTATGGCTATATCGATTCTAGCGACTTCTATGCAAATCCGATTGCCAAAGAAAACCGTTCAATCATGAACGTTCCATTTACCTTGGCAAATCCTGAACTTGAAAAACAGTTCCTGCAAGAAGCAAAAGAAAACCATTTGCTTAACCTTGCCGGCCACCGTTCAGTAGGCGGTATGCGTGCCAGCATTTACAATGCCGTACCGTTAGAAGGTGTACAGGCATTGGTAAACTTCATGGATGACTTTGCTAAACGCAATGCTTAATTCCTGAGAATTAAAAAACCCGGCAATTGGCCGGGTTTTTTTATCATTTAATTCGGGTTAAAAAACAAAGTTATGTAAGATATAGCCGCAAATGAGCATACCCAATACGAAAAATAGGCATGACATCATATCAAGCTGATAACGCGAGCCAAGATGATGCTCAACCTGCTGTAAATTTTCTTCTTGAACGATTTTCATAGATATTTATTATCCGATCTATTTATCGTAAATGATTATTTGTTGATCGTATTTTTACCATAAAAAATTGATTAAATAAAGTACATTCTTAACTAAACTTCATAAAGTATTAATTTTATTTAAATAACTGGCCTCAATATATTCATAAAAATAGAACTATTATATTAAGTCATTATTTTTATAATGTTTTAATATGATTATTCAGTTTAAGATAACATTGAAAATGAATTTATTTGAATTTAAATCTGTGGATAAATCTATTTTTAATAAATTCAAAATCCATTAATTCTGATTTCAATTGTGGATAAAAAATAATCAGAATTGAGAGAATATCGCACTAAAATAAATAAAAAACAGGAGACTCATATAAAAATATGAGCCTCCGATCTGGATATTCAGCTTAAGCTGCTTTTCGATAGATATTGGCCTGAATCCACAGATTGCCCCGAATATATTGACCAATCTGGAAATCTTTATGCTTGTCATTGCGGGTGGCTACACGGATCAAGGTAGCCGGCTGGCCTTCATCATGAATCAGGGTAACATCATAGAGCATGTAGTCCTGATCCATAAATTGCATTGAAGTTTTACCGACAATATTGCCCTGGAACCAGGCTTCATCTTCCTGACCCATGGTCTCACCATAGAGATAAGCGACCATTTTGGAGAAATCAACCGTTACCGGTTCTTTGTCTTCTTCAGATTTCGGCTCCCAAGCATCGATCTGTTCCTGTAAATTATCCGGTGCAACACCATTATTTTCCGCAAGAATTGCATTCAGGGCACGGTGATGTTTGATAGAGGCAGGATCATCCACGACTAAATGTTCATGGTCAGTCACCACTTCCAGTTCATAAGCCCAAGCATTTAAGTTGACGATATAAGACTGGTCTTTTTCATAATGCGACCGGTTGACGCTGTACAGCGTATCAAAGGCATAGATGATATTGTTGGCACCCAGATTGAGACGCAACACAGCTTGGGTGTCGGATTTACAAGAAATAATCCGGTCAATCGTGGCTTTCACCTGGTAGGGACTGTCAAAACCCGGAAATGCGGTTTTCACAGCCTGTGGCTTGTTATTTTCTACGGCAATCACTTGGCTTAATTGTACCGCAGCTTTGCTCGGTCCCTGAATCAGCCAGGTGGTTTCATCCATATCGCATTCTTGTGTACACAAGCCCATCGGCATTACAGGTGCGTCAAGGGCTTTGCCTAACCACTGGGGAACATCTGTGCCTGGGTTTTCAGTAAGCAAGGTCCAATGTTCGACATGACTACCGAAATTTTGATCATCAATAGTGATGATCTCTGGGCTATTCTGTTTTTTCATATGCACAATTGATCTTGGATGACTTATTTATAGTTAATCGAGGGTCATTACGATTTTTCAAGTCACTCGAATGAATTTAAAAATTAAAATGCAAATCATGTGAAGTCAAATATTTTTCTAGTTGTGAGTGGCTGACTCATTTAATACGGTTGAGTTGAGTATTTAAATACCAGGATATTCAGAGAAAGAGCAGTTTTAGGCATCAACCTGCATCCTCTGATTTGCTACACTAGTCCAAATTTCTCCCTTATGGAAAGCTGTGTGTTGCCATTCAAACTTTGGGTCGATGCAGATGCATTACCTCGTATTCTGAAAGATGTGATTATCCGTGCCTCCGATCGTTATCAGCTTGAAGTCACTTTTGTGGCTAATCAGCCGGTAGGGATTACACCGTCGATTCGTATCAATTCTATTCAGGTGATGAGCGGGGCAGATGCAGCAGATCAGGAAATTGTTGATCGTATGAAAGAGCATGACATTGTGGTGACGCAGGATATTCCTTTGGCTGCTCAAGTCATCGAGAAGGGCGGTATCGCGATTCACCCGCGTGGCGAAATCTATACAGTGGCTAACGTCAAAGCACGTCTACATTTACGTGATTTTATGGATACCTTGCGGGGGGCTGGTGTACAAACCGGTGGCCCACCGCCGATTTCTGAACGTGATAAACGTGAATTTTCCAGCTCTCTAGATCAAACCATTCAAAAACAGAAACGTAAAACTGCGATTAAATAAAAAACGAGATCAAGTATGCCCCCAAAAAGTAACCTGATGTTGACCTATGCCTTGCTGGTTTTCATCTGGTCCACCACACCACTGGCGATTGTCTGGAGTGTGGAAGATTTGCATCCGATGTGGGCATTGGCGATCCGCTTCTTTTTGGCTTTGCCTCTGGCCTTAGGATTATTGTGGTTATTTAAAACCAGATTACCGCTTGATCGTGTTTCCCTGCATAGTTACTTGGCGGGTGCATGCAGTTTTATCGGCTCGCAAATTTTTACTTACTGGTCTACGGATTATTTAAGTTCCGGCATCATTGCCTTAATGTTCGGCTTGGCACCCCTAATTTCAGGTCTGATTGGGCGTTTTGTCTTTCAGATGCAACTTTCGCTAAATCAATGGCTGGGAATGGGAATCGCTTTAATCGGACTTTCGGTGATCTGTCTAGGTGATGCAGATCAGCATATACAGCCAATTGGAATCGTGATCGCTCTGGTTGGTGTATTAGTTTATTGCGTATCTATGTTCTGGGTGAAGAAAATCAATGCACCAATTGATCCTATGGCACAGGCGGCCGGTTCGATTGGTTTGTCAGTCGTTTTTTCTCTGGGTATGTTGCCATTTATCTGGCAATACGCACCCACTGCTATGCCACATGCCAAGTCCTTATTTGGTCTGGTATATGCGGTAATTATGGCATCACTGATTGCGATGTTCTGTTATTTCAAACTGGTACAGAAGATTAAGCCGACGACTCTATCTTTAACCACCGTTCTGACACCGATGCTGGCCTTGCTGGTAGGTGTATTATTGAATAATGAAAAATTGCCGCTCATTGCTTTGGTGGGTGTAGTAATCTTATTGTTTGGCTTAGTGGTTTATTTCGCTAAAGAAATTAAGGCGAGCTATAAAGCCCGCCTTTAATAAAAAGATAGATACCAGTCTTAAGCAAAGCTGGCTTTCACACATTCGCCCAGTTTGACGCGATCCTGAGGATGCAGGGTAATGAAATAAGCACCCGTACGATATTTCCCGTTTTCTTCTGCACGACTGTAGGCCACCTGAGCGGTTGCCGCGATGTGGAAGAAGTTTTCCGGGTGACTTAAAGTCACATGCAGATAGGTTCCTTCACTAATCGGCTGATCACTAAAGAAGCTAAAACCAGTCTCTGAAAAGTTCACATGTTCCGGTACAGGTAACATGCTTTGTACAATTGCGTCATACAAAGAACCGGTAATAAGGTTTAATTTTTGGTTGAATAAGGATAAGATTCGAGCAATTTGTTGATCTTTTTCAGATAATTGTTCTAATTCGTAGTTAACAGCATGATCAAATTGATCTAGCTCTGCAAGTAGTAGAAAATAGCGGGGCAATACGAAATTAGCATCGTAAGGATCATTCAAGGCAACATCATCGGAAATAATCTGATAATTGATTCGTAAAGCAGCATCGATTCGAGACAGGACTCGTCTTTCAGTGAATCCGTTTGGATGCTGTACATTTTCCATAATTTATTACCTCGGACTAGATGGTTATGTTCAAACCAATCTCGCTGTATATAGGGTTGAAATATACTCGCGCACGGCGTAGTAACCACTTCATTTCTTTTATCGCATTGGTCTCAATGATCGGTCTCACGCTCGGTGTAGCAGTCCTCATTACAGTTTTGTCTGTCATGAATGGTTTTGACCGAGAGTTGAAAAATCGCGTCTTGGGGATGGTTCCTCAAGCCACTGTTTCTTCGACGCAAATTCTAACAAATTGGCCTGAACTTGCAAAGCAGATTGAGCGGCATGAACACGTTCAAGGTGTGGCTCCTTTTACCCAGTTACAGGGGATGCTCACGGCTCAAGGGCAAGTTGCCGGAATTATGGTCAGCGGAATTGAACCAAAGTATGAGAAGAAAGTTTCGATCATCCAGAACCATATGGTCGAGGGTAGTATTGATAACCTGAAAAAAGGTGAATTTGGGATTGTTTTAGGCAAACAGATGGCAGATGCCATGGGCGTAGGCTTGAACGATAATATTACCTTGGTTCTACCTGAAGCGACGCCTTCACCAGCGGGTGTTGTGCCACGTTTTAAACGCTTTAAAGTGGTTGGGATCTTCAGCATTGGTGCAGAAGTTGATTCGATGATGGGTTATATTGCCTTGAACGATGCTTCAACCTTGTTACGTCTGCCAGATGGTGCACAAGGCGTACGTATGAAGCTGGATGACATTTTCGCAGCGCCTCAGGTTTCTCAGGAAATTGTGCGTGATTTACCGGGTAACTTCTATGCCTCTGACTGGACTTATACCCACGGTAATCTGTTCAGCGCAATTCAGATGGAAAAAGCAATGGTCAGCTTATTATTATTCCTGATTGTCCTGGTCGCAGCATTTAATATCGTGTCTTCACTGGTAATGGTGGTCACAGATAAAAAATCCGACATCGCAATTTTACGTACTTTGGGTGCTTCACCTGCCACGATTACCCGAATCTTTATGGTTCAAGGTACTGTGATCGGCGTAATCGGAACTTGTGCGGGTGCCATTCTCGGGATTATTGCCGCCACCAGTATTAGTAGTTTTATTGGCTGGTTAAACAATTCACTTGGCCTGAATATGTTTGATGCTTACTTCATCAACTATTTACCTTCTTATCTGCGCTGGCAGGATGTGGTCGTGATTGTAGTTCTGTCACTTGCCTTAAGTTTCCTAGCCACTATTTATCCAGCATTCCGTGCTGCTAAAATTCAACCGGCGGAGGCATTGCGTTATGAGTAATCTGGTTCTGGATGCCCAAAATATCGAGAAATCTTTTACAGATGGAAAATCTACGGTTGATGTGATCAAAGGGATTTCATTGCAGGTAAAGGCCGGGGAATTTGTTTCTATTGTCGGTTCAAGTGGTTCCGGTAAAAGTACCTTGTTGCATATTCTGGGAGGATTGGATCGTCCTTCTGCCGGACAAGTGATGGTCAATGGCCGCCGTTTTGACAATTTATCTGAAGCAGAACGCGGCTATGTCCGTAATGAAAATTTGGGCTTTGTATATCAATTCCACCATTTATTGCCAGAGTTTACTGCACTAGAAAATGTCGCGATGCCTTTAATGCTTCGTAAAAACGTCAAGTTTAAAGAGGCTAAACAGCAGGCAGAATACTTGCTGGAGCGTGTTGGATTAACCCATCGTTTAACCCATCAACCGGGCGAACTTTCAGGGGGCGAGCGTCAGCGTGTAGCACTGGCTCGTGCCGTGGTGACCAAGCCGAAGTTAATGATGGCAGATGAGCCAACAGGTAACTTGGACCGTAAAACAGCCGATAAAATCTTTGAGTTGCTGACTGAATTACGTAGTGAATTCAATATGGCCATGTTAATTGTGACCCATGATGAACAATTGGCACATTCGGCAGACCGGATTCTACATATGCGTGATGGTCTATGGATGAATGACTAATTACAGAAATAATCTTCTTTAATTGAAGCTCACTTCGGTGGGCTTTATTATTGCCTGAAAATAATAATAAAAAAGAAAATCTTCATGTTGCAATGGTTGTGTCTGGGCTGGATTTTAGGCCTTGCCAGTATGGGAAAATCTTTTCTGAATATTGAGTTGAATTCAATCTCAGTGATATTTCTTGCTGTGCTCTTTTATTTCTGTAGTTCCAAGCTCAATACTGTTCTGAAAAAGCCCTTACATAAAGGATTGCTGGTAAGTACCTGTATTCTACTCGGGACATTTTTGGGATATGGTTATGCCAATCAACAGCTCAGCCAACGGCTATTGAATGTCGAGCATGAAGTACTGCAGAAAGACATTATCGTTTATGTCAAACGCTTGAATAAACTCGGTGAACAATCCATCCAGCAGCCTTTGGAAGTATTAAACCTCGATGGACGCACCGTAACCTGGATGGGTTTTCTACCTAAAACCTCATCGAATACTTCACAACTATCAGCGAATCATGAAAATAATGCACTTGAACTGGGGCATTATTACCGGCTGCAAGGGCAGGTACGTCCTAATCACAGTTATGCAACGCCCGGTGCTTTTGATGCTGAAAAATGGGCACTGCAACAGAATATGATGGCAGGTTTCCGGATCAAACAGATAGAGCAACTTGATTCAGCTACTGTTTCTACACTGGGGTATAGTCAGTTTATTCGAGAGCAAAGAGCTTTAACTCAGCAATTTCTACTTTGGGTAGAGAAGAAGCGGCTGCAATTAAGAGAGTTCATAGCACGACAACCTGTACAAAATAAAGGTTTGCTTCTGGCTTTGCTCACCGGAGATGAAAGCCTTTTAAATCCTGCAACTGAACAGCAATTTCGACGTATGGGTATGAGTCACTTACTGGCGATTTCCGGACCACATGTGCTGATCTTTGCCCTGATGGTCTGTACTATGCTTCGGCTACTTGTCGCACGAAGTATGCCTCAGCTTTATCTAAGATGGCCACGCCAGTATTTTCTGGCTTTACCTTTTCTGTTTTGTGTGGTGCTGTACTGTGCCTTTGTGGGTTTTGAAATCCCGGCAATCCGCACTCTGCTGATCTGTATGATTGGTGTCATCCTCATGCTGCTTCGACAAAATCTGCAGGCTTTAAAACTTCTGATTCTGAGCGCCGCCTTACTGTTATTCATTGATCCCTTTAGTATCTTGTCCGCGGCTTTCTGGCTATCCTATGGGGCCTGTTTTGTATTGCTCAGAATTTATCAGACCATTCAACAGCGACCATCCGAGCAAAATCAGACAGCAATACAAAAACTGTATTTTGCAGCTAAAGTGCTAGTGGAATCACAGTGGAAAATCTTTCTCGCTTTATTTCCTTTAATGATGCTGTTTTTTAAGCAGATTGCCTGGATCACACCGTTCAGCAATTTGGTCGCAATTCCCTGGATCGGTCTTTTGATTGTACCGATCGATATTCTGGCAGCAATTCTCTTTTTTATCGCTGAACCGGTCTCAAGCATGCTATTTCAGCTTAATGATCTGTTGCTGAATATCCTGTTGGGCTTCTTAAATCTGCTGGATCACTGGTTTAAACCGCAGTTAATTCCAGTTGCAATGAATCACTGGATGATTGGGCTATGTATTCTGTCTTTGCTGATTTTATTCTTACCACGAGGCGTATTACCAAAATCCTGGATAGCTGTCGCGGCGGTACCAGTTTGTGTTCCTCAATTTAATCATCCGCCATTTCAGCTTTCGGTGCTGGACGTCGGGCAAGGGCAGGCGATATTCTTTCGTTATGGAACTCATAACATGATGATCGATATGGGCGGTTATTATGATGAGGAAAAATTTAGTATTGGGAAGCAGGTAATCATGCCATTTCTGTCGGTACAAGGTGTTTCTCAACTGGAGCAGGTGATTTTAACGCATCTGGATCAGGACCATAGTGGTGCTTATCACAGCATTAAAGACCAGCTCAAGATTAAGAATATCTATGCCAATGAAGTGACCGAAACTGCAGCCTCTTCAAACTTTCAATTATGTTATCAGGGACAGCGGTGGCAATGGCAGAATGATGTGCAGATTAAGGTCATTGCACCAAAACTAGAACAATTAAATACTGCTAATTTCAATAAAAATGACCTGTCTTGTGTAGTGTATTTGCAGCTCAAAGATGTCTGGCCTTATCAGAATTTTCTGCTGATGGGAGATGCAGGTTGGCAGACTGAATATCAGTTACTCAAAGACTACCCCGATTTAAAAGTGGATGTCTTGGTCTTAGGCCATCATGGCAGTCAGCACAGTTCAGCTTATCAATTCTTGCAGCACTATCGTCCTAAACTGGCGATTGCGTCTGCTGGAAAATTTAATCGTTACGGGCATCCAAGTCAGTTGACTCAACAGCGTCTCAAAGAATTGGATATTCCTCTATTGACTACAGCAGAGCATGGCAGCCTGCATTTTCATCAGCAAGGAACTCAAATCATTCTAGAAACTGAAAGAAGTCGCTGGAAATGGTTACAAAAACAAAATCTAACTGACTGATTCTAGAGATGGTTCAACAGCAGCCAGATTAGAAGTTTTTAACTGGTTCACTTTGGACAAAGCTTGGTTATGATCAAGCTTATAAATATTTCCCAGATCTTCGTGAGCTCTAAAGCGTTTATAGCTCCAGTGATAATGTTCAGGATGACGCTGAATCAGGTTTTCAATCGTGTTGATGATGATGCCTGTACCTTGATTAGCATTTCCCTGATAAATTTTTTCATCTATGGCCTCGATATGAATATCAAAGCCAGCATCCTCATTACGCAGGGCATAAAGGAACAGGGCACGAGCTTTAGTTTTCTGGATCAGCTTGGCACTCAGATTGCTGGTAGCTAGAGGAACACCAAAGTAAGGAATATATTCACCGCCAACGTTGGGTGTATGATCCGGCAGAATGACAGTGGTGCCACCTTGCTTCAAGGCTTTGAAAATCTGTCGTACACCAGACTCATCTGTCGGCACCAGATTGGCCTGTTCGCGACTACGAGCTGCACGTACAAACTGATCCGCTGCCTGATTTTTTACAGGCTTATACATGATGGTCATTGAAGTGAATTGCGCAACATAGGCATTCATGATTTCCCAAGTGCCAAAGTGCGGCACAATTAGTACCAGACCTTTATTTTGTGCCAAGGCATCATGCAGTAAATCTTCGCCTATAACCTTATGCACTCTCTCAATATTTTTCTGATTACTCGAACCCCAAATACTGAAAAATTCGAAATAAGACATCAGTTCATTGCGAATCGCGGCACGGGTAATCCGTTCTCTTTCCTGTGTCGACAGTTCAGACAAACTGATCTCAAGGTTCAGGCGAATTACATCAGAAGTTTTAGAAACTTTAAAAATATTAACGATTAAGGCAAGAATACGCGCAATCCATCGGGAAACTGAAAGCGGTTGGCGGCTAATATATTTGAGTAAACCGTAAGCTGAATTCTTTGAGCTGCGTTCAGTCATTGAGTTGTAATATTGATAAAATAAAAAAGAATAGCACTTATTATAGGCGAAAACGGTTTCTTTAGACAGAATTACCCTTTTCGGTGTATATAATGGGTTCAATATAAATTAATTTATTGGATTATTTATGTCCGATTGGCCACCAAAACCTGAAAATCAAATACAAAATACGCAACAACCAGTTAAACCGACTGGCCCAGAATGGAAACTGCTGGAAAAAGCAGTTTTAGCTTCAGTAGAAGAGCAACGACGGGCACGTCGCTGGGGGATCTTCTTTAAATTTCTAACCTTTGCTTATCTGCTGGTTGTCATTCTTGCGCTGGGTAAAGGCTGTAGCATGAGTGCTTCTGATCCAAGTGCAGGCGCAGGTGCACACATTGCTGTGGTTGATATTATTGGCACGATTGCCGCAGACAAGCAAAGCGTAAATAGTAGCAATACCATCAAATCACTCAAAAAAGCCTTTGAAAACAAGCAAAGTAAGGCTGTTGTTTTAAATATTAATTCACCGGGTGGTTCACCAGTCCAGTCAGATGAAATCTGGCAGGAAATCCAGTATCTGAAAAAACAGCATCCTGAGAAAAAACTCTATGCCGTGATTGGTGATACCGGAGCTTCTGGTGCTTACTATATTGCATCCGCTGCAGATGAAATCATTGTCAATCCATCGAGTCTGGTCGGTTCAATTGGTGTGATCATGCCGAACTATGGTGTGAATAACCTGCTGCAAAAACTTGGAGTTGAAGACCGCACCATGACTTCAGGTGAAAATAAAGCTTTGCTGTCCATGACACAGCCGGTTGATCCTGTGCAAAAAGCGCATGTACAAGGTGTGCTGGATAATGTGCATGGTCACTTTATTAATGCTGTAAAGCAGGGACGTGGAGCTAAATTAAAATCGACTGATCCTGCTATTTTCTCAGGTCTATTCTGGACCGGTGAACAGGCGGTGAAATTGGGTATTGCAGACCGTATTGGCAGTTTAAATACTTTGAAGCGTGAACTAAAAACTGAAAAAGCACTGAACTACACTATTGAATATAGTCCATTTGAGTCAGTACTGGGTCGTATGGGTTCATCGATTGGTGAAGGAATTGCAACTTCAGTGGCACAGAAACTTCAGTCAGAAAATAAAACGACCTTACAATGAAACCATTGATTCATTTTGCGCACGCCAATGGCGTGCCATCTAAAGTCTATCAAAAGCTGTTTGAAGGACTACAAGATGATTACGATATTATCTATGTGCCGTTATTAGGGCCTGATAAGCGTTATCCGATTGATAATCACTGGAAAAGTCTGACTCAGCAGGTGATTGACAGTATTGTGCGCCAATCTCATGGACGTCCGGTAATTGGTTTGGGGCATTCATTAGGTTCAGTCCTGAGTTTTCAGGCCTCCTTACAGCGTCCGGAACTTTTTTCGCAAATGATTATGCTTGATCCGCCGATGATCATGGGCAAAGAAGCCTTTGCGTTGCATATTGCAAAAACTTTTCGCTTAAAAGCACTGGACCAGATGTCACCTGCAGGTTTGTCGAAACGCCGTCGTGATCATTGGGAGTCTCGGGAACAGGCAGCTGAACTGTTACGTCCAAAAGGCTTTTATCAGGATTTTGATGCAGATTGCTTCCAGGCTTATATTGACTATGCTTTAAAGGATGATCCGGTTCGAGGTGGAGTTGAACTCACTATTCCTAAAATGGATGAAGTGAATATCTTTAGAACCAATCCATCGCTATGGTGGTTACCTCAGGCAAAACCAAAAGTACCAGTACATCTGGTGGTTGCCAAGAAAGGTCCATTTTTGGCGCGCAGATTTCCGCAGCAAGTGCAAAAGAAATTTGGCATTCCATTTACAGTAGTAGATGGTGGGCATATGTTCCCATTAGAGCAGCCTGAGCAAGTAGCGAGTCTGGTCAAACAACTGATTCAGCAACTGTCTGCTTAAAGTTCACCTCATCTAAAGAAATAAAAAAACGCATCCGAGGATGCGTTTTTTATATTTGGACTTTTAGAATTTGCAGAATTGAACAGGTTCTTGCATTTTTGCATTACGATACAACACACCTTGTTCAGTATGTTGAATTGTCCCATTACAGATCCATTCTACCACTTGTGGGTAAATCAGATGTTCCAGTACATGTACCCGCTGAGCTAAAGTGTGAGCCGTATCTTGATGCGATACTTTTAACACACCCTGTGCTAAGGCTTGGCCGGCATCCAGTTCAGGAGTGACATAATGCACTGTACAACCATGCAGAACATCACCAGTATTCAGGACACGCTGATGGGTATGCATGCCTTTGTAATGTGGCAAAAGAGAAGGGTGAATATTCAGCATTTTCCCTTCCCAGGCTTTCACAAATTTTTCACTTAAAATTCGCATAAAGCCCGCAAGTACCACTAGATCAACATCCCAGTCCAGAAGCTGCTGATGCATGACATCATCAAAAGCTTCCCGGCTTGGATACTGCTTATGTTCAATGACTGCGGTCGGAATTCCTGCTTTATGAGCGCGCTCTAAAGCAAATGCTTCAGGCTTGTTGGAAAGCACTCCGACAATTTCCCCTGACAGATTGGCATCTATCAGGGCTTGCAGGTTCGATCCACTGCCTGAAACAAGTACAGCAATTTTAATCATGCGAATTACGCGAAGATCACACGGATTTTTTCGTCAGCGCCTTCTACAGACTCGGCATTATCTGCAATATGACCCATGGTCCATGCTTTCTCACCCAAACCGTTGAGTAACTCTACAGTTTTGTCTGCTTCGGCTGCATCAACAACAAGAACCATACCTACGCCACAGTTAAAGGTACGATACATTTCAAACTGTTCTACACCGCCTTCGCGTTGAAGGAGTTTGAACAGCTCAGGCCATTCCCAAGAAGATTCATTTACGACTGCTTGAGCACCGTTTGGTAATACGCGAGGCAGGTTGCCTGGCAAACCGCCACCCGTGATGTGTGCCATCGCATGTACATCAACCTGTTTTAGCAGTTCAAGAATAGATTTCACATAAATGCGTGTTGGTTCCATTGCAACATCAGCAAGTGGACGACCATCAACGATTTGATTCAGGTCAACATTTTTAACTTCAAGAATTTTACGAAGCAACGAATAACCGTTTGAGTGTGCACCAGAAGATGCAACACCAATAAGTACATCACCCGCTTTTACTTTAGAGCCATCAATAATTTTGCTTTGCTCAACTACACCGACACAGAAGCCTGCAAGATCGTAATCTTCACCTTCGTACATGCCTGGCATTTCAGCAGTTTCACCACCAACCAGTGCACAGCCTGCAAGTTCACAGCCAGCACCGATTCCTGTTACGACATTTGCAGCCACGTCCACATTTAGGTGACCAGTCGCATAATAGTCCAAGAAGAAGAGTGGTTCAGCACCACAAACGAGAAGGTCGTTCACACACATTGCAACCAGATCTTGACCAATGGTGTCATGACGGTTCAAATTCAGTGCCAGACGTAATTTTGTACCAACACCATCTGTGCCTGATACGAGAACAGGTTCTTCATAACCTTTAGGGATTTTACAAAGGGCGCCGAAACCGCCTAATCCGCCCATTACTTCAGGACGTTTAGTACGCTTAGCGACGGACTTGATTCGGTCGACTAACGCGTCGCCCGCTTCAATATCGACACCTGCATCTTTGTAGCTTAAACCAGTGTTTGGGGTAGAAGTTGAGTTGCTCATAATGAAGTCTCCGCATTCGCGCGGGGGATTATAACCTGAATATGCAAAACTCTTATGGTATTTATGCCCTAAAATGCTATCTTTATTAAAATATTTTACTTTTTATAACGATTAATAGAGAGAAGGCGAAACTTTATGGTAGATCGCACATTGCGTCGCGTGTTTATCCTAGCTGGGATAGCTTTGTTGTTGTGGATTCTATATTTACTAAAACCCGTTGTAATTCCATTTGTTGCAGCGTTTTTAATGGCTTATCTGTTCAGCCCGCTGGTAGATAAACTGCACGATATCGGTCTGCCGCGTTGGCTCTCTATTAGTATCGTTTTTACTGGAATCGGGATCGTTATGATCCTGGCGATCTGGTATCTGGTGCCGTTGATCTGGCAGCAGCTGATTTATGCGCGTGACAATATACCTGCGGTCATTGGCTGGATTAATTCAACCTTTTTGCCATGGTTGTCGAATACCTTCAATGTCGTTGAAATGGAAATTGATACCACACAGATTTCTGATGTGGTCATGGACTATGTGCAAACCAATTATAGTGCTGACAGTATTCAGGCCTTCCTGCTACGCCTTGCACAATCTGGAATTAACTTCTTGCAGATTGGCGGTACGATTGTCCTGATTCCAATTATTGCATTCTATTTCCTGCTGGATTGGGATCGTATGCTGGAAAGCTTGCGTCGCCTGATTCCACGCCCTTATGAAGAAAGCACCTTAAGAATTGTAGGTGAATGCCACAGTGTGCTGGGCGCCTTTGTCAAAGGACAGTTTCTGGTGATGATTCTGCTGGGAATTGTTTATGCAGTGGGCTTACAACTGATTGGTCTTGAAGTCGGTTTGATTATCGGTATGGTGGCAGGCCTGGCCAGTATTATTCCTTATCTGGGCTTTGCTGTCGGTATTATTGCGGCTGTGATTGCAACTTTCCTGCAGTTTGGGATTGACTGGTGGCAACTGGTTCTGGTTGGTGTGGTCTTTATGGTCGGTCAGGCGGTAGAAGGTTATGTACTGCAACCATTCCTGCTTGGCGATAAAATTGGCTTATCACCAGTAGCAGTTGTATTTGCGGTACTGGCGGGTGCTCAACTGGCGGGTTTCATGGGAATGCTGATTGCATTGCCGGTTGCAGCCGTCATTGTGGTTCTATTGCGACATGCACGTGAATATTACGAACATACACACTTTTATGGAAATCAGGCTGTCATTATGAATGATCCGGCTACAGGTTCCATAAGCGTAGAAACTTCAGACTTAGATGTTGATATTGAAATGAAAAAGTCAGAAGCAAAACCACTGCAAGAGGGAGAGAAATCAAGTAAGATGGATGTACCTCTTCATAAAGACTCATAAGGCCATCAGAATCATATGCGTCAATTGCAGCTAGATATAGAACCTCAACTCGATGCTCGAATTAGTGATTTTTCGGGCCCGGGATGGGGGCATGTAATTGATGCAGTCCGACAGCTGCATGCAGGCCTAATCAGCCGCTTTTATGTGTATGGCGGAGCTGGAACAGGGAAAAGTCACTTACTCTCTGCCATTTGTGATTCTTATCTGGAAATCGGTAAGACTGCTATACAGGTGTCTTTGCTGGAGCTTCTGGATGCGCCTACTGAAGCGATTACTTCGCTGGACCGGTTTGACCTGATCGCACTGGATGATATTGAAGCCATTAGTGGGGTTCCACACTGGCAACGCGCCGTTTTTCACTTGATTAATTATAATGATGAAGGCGGTGGTCAGCTGGTATTTTCTTCCCGTTTTGCACCCATTGAGTTAAAGCTTGAATTGCCCGATTTGCAGTCCCGACTCACGCAGGCAGTTAGTGTCCGTGTCCCAAATGGCAGTCTTTATGCGGACCGATTTGCCTTGGTGTCCTCGGTATTGGACCGACGTGGTATTCATCTTGACCCACAGATTTTTGATTATTTGCTAAATCACGGACCACATCAAACTTCCGTGCTTCTACAAACATTAGAACAGATTATTCAATTACTTAAAGGCGAAAAGCTGAAGGTCAGCAATGCTAACCTGCGGCAGATTTATGCATTAATTGATGAATATCGTTAAATTATAAAACATCTTGAGTAATTACTCAGTCTATGCGAAAGTAAGGCAAAATAATTCGCTGTTGCAAGGAAGATGCAACTTTAGAAGAAAAAGAAAGAAATAAAAAATTAAGGAGAAGGGTATGCTCAAGAAGAGCATAGGCATGGCTTTGCTATGTATGGCGGGGCAGGCATATAGTGCAGAAATTATTGTAACTACCACAGAAGATATTGAAAAAGATGACAAGGAATGTTCACTTCGAGAAGCTGTTGAATATGTGAATCGTGGCCTGGCTAAAGAAGGTTATATGGGCTGTGGTGGCGAAAATGCTATTGGCACCATTATCTTAAAAGAAAAAACGACCTATGTACTGAATAAGCATATCCCGATCAAGAAATCAGTAACGATTAAATCTATCGCAGAAGTAGATGGTGAATTTAGTAGTACCGATAAGGTAATGGGGTTATATAACGCTCATATTCAAATGAAAGGGACAGATAATCTCTTCCGTATTAGCAATGATGAAGAGCTGATTCAAGTCAATTTAAAAGAACTCGACCTTGAAGGTTGCGGTAAAAGCAGCTGTGCCGAACAAGGTGGCCTAATTCATAATAAAGGTAAATTGGTGATTGATTACAGCCGCTTATACAAGGGAGCTGCGAGTCAAGGTGGTGCCATTTATAATGTGGGGAAATTTGGCCAGAATCTGATTGCTTTTGCCGAAATAAAAACCAGCCTGATTGAAAATAATCAGGCGCAACAGGGTGGCATACTCTATAGCCAGCTTCCATACTTTCTGGTTTATCAAAGCGTTTTAAAGAATAACCAGACGCTGAATAATAATGCTACCAATATTTATACAGCGGGCCAAGTCGATAATCCTGCCGATATTCAATCCATTAATGCTGAAGTCCTAAGCAGTACCCTGTTAAAAAATAAGGGAGCACTGATCAATGTGATTGATGGGGTGGGAATCAACAACCTGACTATAGTGGATAATACAGGTACAGCACTACGTATTAGTGCCCCGAATGGTAAAGCCTATGTGGCGAACAGTATTATTTTAAGAAATGGTACGCAGGATTGTCAGATTGAAACTACGGATAAAAGTACGATTCACAATAACCTGGTAACAGCATCTTGTGGTACAGGTGATGCTGCGTATCCAAACCAGATCTGGACAGGTACTCGCTTGTTTGCAGAGGCTTCAGATCAAAGTGAAGGTGTCTGTCTAAATTTAAAACAAAATAGCGATGCTATTCTATGTCCTTATAGCGTTCCTAAAGATCAGTTCTTGGGCTATCTACGTCCTCGTATCCTGTTGAATTATAATCAGGTTAGTGATTCACCGATTGTAAATAGAGGGACTAGCTACAATAGCAGCAATCCTTCAGTCAGCTGTGAGGCGTCAGACCAACGCGGTGTAGACCGTTTACTGGATAACTTATTTTGTGACCGTGGTGCGATTGAAATTACAGTTCCAACATCTACCAGTCTGGTTGGACAGGATCTTCTAAAAGGAGAGACTGCAAAGTTTTCAATTGAATCTGCTTTAGGAGATAGTGATTTAATTCCTAAAGAGCAATGCAATAACATTATTGGAGAGAATCCAAAGGGTGAGCCTTGGCAAGATGGCTGCTTACAGGTTATCCAAACCAAAACTGTTTCCAAGGGCAAAACAGTCATTGATATTGATGGGAATGTTGTTTATACCCCAGATTCACAATGGCATGGTGCTGACATTTTTGAAATTCAGGTAGTTACTTCATCTACACGATTTAATAAGTCCAAACCTTATCTGGTTTTAAGTACCCAGATTGTACAGGAACCTAAAAATGAAATGAAAGACAAGTCTGTGAAAACCTCTGGTGGGGCATGGGGAATCGCTGGCTTAATGGGCTTGATAGGGTTGATCGGCCTACGTCGCAGATTAAAAGATTAAGGAAAAATCATGAAAAATTATAAAAAAGGACTGCTTGCAGCCATGATTTTATCTGCCATGAGTTTAATGGCAGCCGAAGATAAAACCATATATGTCACTACATTTGCTGACGAGGACGGGGAAAATACCAATGCCTGTTCCTTGCGTGAAGCCATTAAGACAGCCAAGC
Source organism: Acinetobacter sp. YH12235 (assembly GCF_013417705.1). Taxonomy (NCBI): domain Bacteria; kingdom Pseudomonadati; phylum Pseudomonadota; class Gammaproteobacteria; order Moraxellales; family Moraxellaceae; genus Acinetobacter; species Acinetobacter sp. YH12235. Next base: position 164,856 of record NZ_VPDL01000001.1, read on the forward strand.
TGGATAAATCCTATGGAGGATGCAATGTTGGCCGTACATTGCGTAATGATGGTTCCGCTCCAGATGTCATCCAACTCGAAGCTGGGGAATACAAACTCAATAGTGAAATTATTGTTGAATCCCATGTCAATATTTTGGGAAAATCACCCTTCAATTATACTCAAAGAAGCCCTATTACCTTTTTATATCCAACACGTGAGGCTTTAACAACCACCATTTCAGGCCAAGGGAAAACTCGCTTATTTAATACGGTCGCTAGCCAAGCCAGCATGGTGGTAAATGGTGTCATCCTGAAAGATGGTTATGCTGCAAAAACCAGTCTGGATAAAGGTAATGGTGGAACATTTTATGTCGCCGGTCCTCTAAGCCTCGTGAATAGTGAAATTGTAAATTCACGAGCGGCTGCAGAAGGGGGAGCAATTTATGCAGTAGCGATGAATAATGAAAAAGTTATCAGGATTCAGGATTCCTTAATTCATCAGAATAAAGCAGCTACATATGGCAGTGTCTTGGCTATGGATTGTGTGGGGAATTTGGGCAGTACAGAGACCAAGCTAGAAATTAGCGCAAGCAGCATTGTCAAAAATGGTTCTACTGATACGGCCAGTATTCTGGACTTTTGTGGTTATGCCAAAGCTGATATTAGTAACTCTACAATTGCAAAAAATACGACCAGTGCCACAGGTCATATTTTCCGAATGGCCAATGAAATCAGCCGTCCATTAAGTTCTTTCTTCACTTTTAGTGCTATTAATAACACGATTGTCGAAAATACTGCTCGCTCAACCATCTTTTATGACAATACTGGTAATTCGAGTCTGGCTTATAATGTATTAGCATTTAATCAGGGATTGTCTTGTGAATATGCCTTGAATGGTGGGAATCCAAGTAAAGAACAGGATGTAGATTTATTTACTGCTTATAATGCGATTCATACAAGTGGTTCCTCACGCTGTATATTACCTGAACTGGCAGAAAACAGTGTTTCAACGAATATTGATGTATCCAGTAATCAGATCACAGATCTGTTAACTGCTTATATCGAACCTTCTGTAAATAACCGTTATTTAGGGATGTATTATCCTATTGATCGACAATCGAATACGGATCTGGTCAATATCGGTACAGAAAGTTGTGAAGAAACTGATCAGCGTGGAATTGAGCGGTTGACTAAGGCAACCTTATTATTTAATCCGGACGCAAAAAATTCCTGTGAAATTGGGTCGGTAGAAATCCGGCGCTTAACTGCAGCAGATATTTCTGGCCTAAAAAATAGTTCTTTAACAGAGTTGCTGGATTATTATCAGGAAAATATTGATGATATTAATTCTATTCTGGCCGATAAGAATACAAAACCTGAGGAAATACAGGGCTTAAAGGAAGAGCTAAAAGAATATGAGGATCTTTTAAAATATACCAAGCAATACCAGAAATATCGTGCCATATACGTTAATCCATTTAGTTTGGTCATGCCTCAAGAAACTTTAAATAATACTCAAGTACAAGCTAAAGCATTAAATTCACAAAATTATGAAATTACAGTGCAATCTTTAGGTGTAGGGTCTTTATCTGGATCAGGCAGTTCATTAATTGTTCAAGGTGCGCCGAATGACCCAAATTTAAAATGTGAATGGAAGCCTGACTTAAACCGTATCATGATGTATCGTACTGATGGCAAAGTAACCAGTCTCTCGGATACGGAGTATTGCCGTTATACAATTAAAGACAAGCAGACAGGTGCCAGCAGTACAGGTATTTTGCAGGGCGCATTTGTAAATATTAAACCGATTGTAAAAAATGATGAATATAGAATTAGCGCAGAGAACAATCTGACCGTAACTGTGAATCCATTAGAGAATGACAGCGATGATGGTGATGGTCCACGGATGAATGGCAAGGCTGCTTTCTATCGTGATAAAGATGGTCGTGAGATTCCAATTCGCATTGTCAAGCTTCCTGCCGGAGTAAACCTTTCCGCAGAGCGAGAAGGACCATGCCCAGGAAATTTTGCAGGTGAAACCTGCTATGGTGGAAAATTAACCTTTAGTGTGAAAAATACTTTTAGTCAGTCAGATTATGATATGCAGTATCATGTTTTTGATGCAGATGAGTTGATGTCAGATACAGCTAGAATTAACTTAAAAAATACGGCTAAAAATACCAATACATCATCAAGTGGTGGTGGTTCATTTGGAATTTGGGGATTGTTCGGATTATTAGGTCTGGCAGGATATCGCCGAGTTAGAAAATAATTGCAGTATGAAAAAAAGCCTCCAGATGGAGGCTTTTTTTAACTACAATTAATGAGTTTTAGGTTGAGTGAGTTGCTGGTATTTCTGGATATATTCTTCACGGATCGCCAGTCGTTCTTCTGGTGTTGCTTTTTGCATCCGTGCCCCTAACTCCTTACGTTCCTGGCTGCTCATCATTTGCCAGGTTTCACGCATACGCTGCTTTTCAGCTTCAGGAAGCTGGGTGAACCAATCCATGCGTTGCTGTAAATTAATACGTTGCTGTTCAGGCATTTCTTTTAAGGACTGATAACGTTTAATTAATGCCAGTTGCTCGGAATCAGAAAGTGTATCCCAGGTTTCGTTGACCTGCGTATTGGCATCTTTGGAAAAAATCCAAAAACGTTCAAATCCCGCAAAGCTGGTTTGCAGGAAGCTGAATGCACAAAATGCAATTGCTAATCTTTTAGCTGCCATGTGGAACTTTGTCCTCACCTAAAACCATTAACATTTCCAGATCTTCAAGCATCTGTGGGGAGAGTTTGGGGGTAGATACTGCCTGAGTCTGAGGTTCGTTATGGCTGACAATATTCGGTAGCACTACCACGCCAGCAATCGCAGCAGCCAGAGCAAAGCCAGACATTTTTAGAAATGCAAAGCGTGAATGTTGTGCGTCCTGAATATGCTCCAGCACATGATTCATCACCACCGGTTTATCCTTGTGGTGCTGTGCCAGTCCATCAAGTTTGGAAGTTACTTGCTTTAAGAAATCATCTTGCTTCATTCGGATGATCCTCCCAGATATGGATTTAAGTGTGCTAGAGAGGCACGTAGACCTTGAATAGCACGGTGATAATGGGTTTTCACACTGCCTTCTGTACAGTTCATAATTTGCGCTGTAGTTTGAGTATCAAAGCCTTCCCAGGCTCTGAGCATAAATGCTTGCTGCTGACGCACAGGTAATTTGGCAATCGCCTCCTGAATTTCTTCAGCAGTTACTGCCTGATCCAGAAATTCTAAAGGTGAGGGCGTAGATTCATCTACCAGATTGTCAAATTCGACTTCGTCGTCATCAAGGCTGACTTTTTTGAAAAAGGAAAAGGGCTGGTTGCGACGTGCTTCTTTACGACGCCAATCCTGTAATTTGTTATTCAGAATCGTATAGAACAGGGGATACCACTCTTCAGTGCTTTTCTCTGCATAAGATTTATGCAAAGCAATAAAAGCTTCCTGAACCAGATCCATTGCGATCCCATGTTGTCCTTGAGTCGCACTTTCCATCATCACCAAAGCACGCCCGGTCACGTCCTGCATGAAATTTTTCAGGCGAGACTCAGCGGTACTCTTTAGAATACTCGCATCTTGTGACTGCAACGGTTTCGGTGCTAAATCCATAGAGATGGAAAATCCTGTCATTGGATACCCACCATTATTCCCAAGTTCATGTGCATATAACGTTGGGAATAACGATTTGGTTGACAATAAAACTTATTATTTTTGTAGTGTAATCTATTTTATAAATACACTGACTGTAATTAAAACAATGTAACCTAAATACCGTATTAAATACGTTGACGCACCATCTCAAAGAAACAGATAGAGCCTGCAATGGCAACATTCAGGGATTCCTGTCCACCTGGCTGTGGAATAGTCACCGCTTCGGCATGTTGCAGGGCATAGTCAGATACGCCTTGACCTTCATTGCCCAGAATCCAGACGCAGGCTTTACGCAAGTCTTTACTGTACAGGCTGCTAGAGCGATGTGAGCTGGTGACATATACCGGAATCTTGAATTGCGGTAAAAGATCTTCCAGTGCGATATTTTCAAAAGTTTGCAAAGAAAAATGCGCGCCCATACCCGCACGTAATACCCGTGGTGACCAAAGAGATGCTGAACCCTTAGTACAAATGACCTGATCAATACCGGCAGCTGCTGCTGAACGTAGCAGGGTGCCAACATTACCGGGATCCTGCACATTTTCAAGGATCAGAGTGTCAGCCGTAAAATCAAGTGCCTGGCTTGAGCTTGGAATATCGACAATCGCCATACATGCAATCGAAGTGCCTAAGGTACTCAGGTCCTTATAAAGCGATTCACCAATGACAAAGACCACACCGGTATATTTGTTTAAAATAATGTCGAAATCAGGATGCGCTAAAGCATGTTCAGTCGTGAAGATCGAATTGATTTTCTTGTTTTCATGTAACCATGCAAGACACAGGTGCGTGCCTTCAAGCACAGTCTGTCCTTGTTTTTTTCGATAAGAATTCTGTTCAATTAAACCGCGTAAGTGTTTAATTTTAGGATTGTCTTTGGATTCAAGGAAGATGGTTGGCATAAGAAGAAAGTCCACGGCAGTCAATCAAAGATCAACTGCCGTTTAAAAATTAGTGGTGGTAGCTGGTCACAAGCTCAACTTCATTTTTTGAGCCAATGATGACAGGAACACGTTGATGCAGATTTGTAGGTTCGATTTCAAGAATGCGGACACGACCAGTCGTTGATGCACCGCCAGCCTGTTCCATCAGCATACTCATTGGATTGGCTTCATACATTAAACGTAAACGACCTGCTTTAGTTGGGTCTTTTAAGTCGTATGGGTACATGAAGATCCCGCTACGGCACAGAATACGGTGAATATCGCCGACCATACAAGCGACCCAGCGCATATTGAAATCTTTGGCGCGAGGACCTGTTTTACCTGCCAGCAATTCATCGATATAACGCTGTACAGGTGCTTCCCAGTGACGTTGGTTTGATGCATTGATTGCATATTCTTTAGTATCAGCAGCTACCTGAATCGCTTCAGAAGTCAACAGAAACTCTTGAGTTTCAGGATCGAAAGTGAAGAATACCACACCGGCACCCACAGTCAGTGCCATCATGGTTGATGGGCCATACAGCACATAACCAGCAGCAACCTGATTGACACCAGCCTGCATGAAGTCTTCTGCCTGAGTTACACTATTTTTTGCAGGAAGAATTGAAAAGATGGTACCCACACACATGTTGATATCAATATTGCTTGAACCATCAAGTGGATCGAACAATACTAGATATTGACCATTTTCCTGAGCTGAAGTGAATTCATCCAGTTCTTCAGACGCTAAACCGCCTACATGTGGATGTACTTTTAATGCATCAATCAGATAATCATTAGAAATCACGTCCAGTTTCTTTTGCTCTTCGCCTTGAACATTTTCATGCTGAGCACTACCTAATACACCCGCTAGAGCACCTTTTTGCAGGAGTTGGTCAATACGCTTGCAGGTATTTCCAATTGTTTCAATTACTTGTGCAAGTTCAGGTGTGAGGTTCCCGCTTTGTTGTTGTAGGAATTGGGATAAGGTGCGGTATGACATAAGGGAAAAACTCCAAGACTTATAATCGGGGGAAAAAGATCAAAACGATATACGGCTATATTTTAGAGGAGAACGTCCGAAAAGGACAATTAAACTGAATTATTTGTTGTGATTTTGCCCTTGCAACTCCTGTGGAAAGTGCTATGTTGAATCAAAGGAAAAAATGATCATAGGAGCACAGAGATGACAACATTAAAGTTTGATGCGACTCCAACGCCGAGCGAAGCGATTAATCTCGATGAAATTTCTGAAGACAAGATGAAAGAAGCGTGGAAGGATTACGAAGCAAAACCTGAATATAAAAAATTCAATAAACACGACATGATTGAATCCATGCAAACTGCAGAAGAAGGTGAAGGCAAAGAGTAATTTTATTCTTTGATCTTTCAAATATCCCTCTAATAAAAAAGCACTCGATTGAGTGCTTTTTTATGAATGATGTATTATTTAAATGATCACTTATTTTAGTAGTGGTGGAACAGCTTCGTAGTTGATTTCTACACGGCGGTTTTCTTTCCACGCACTTTCATCATGGCCAGGATTAACTGGCATTTCTTTACCATAGCTCACTGCTTCAAGTTGGCCTGCATTTACACCAGAAGTGATCAGGAAACTTTCTACTGCTTTGGCACGACGTTCACCAAGCGCCATGTTGTATTCACGTGTACCGCGTTCATCTGTATGGCCTGTCAGAGCTACACGAGAATTGGCATTTGCCATCAGGAACTGGGCATGTGCTTGCAGAGTACGGATATCGTCATTGCTCAGTTCACTGCTGTCATAGTCAAAGTGAACTACACGTTTAGCTAAATAAGCCTTATTTTCCGCAGTTACACCTTTAGCAGATGCACCGGCCATATTTTGAGCACTTAAAGCTGCATCTTCACTTAGACCTTCAGTGTTTACAGTGGTGGTGCCACTGGTATCCAGGTTGCCAGTTTGGACTTCAGCTGCTGGTTTACGGCTGGCACAACCAGTCATTACGACTGCAGCTGCAAGTAAAGGAAGTGCAAATAATTTTACTTTGTTCATTCTTCATCTCCATGAAGGTTGATTATGGGGTAAAGCATTTATAAATATTGAACTATTATTTTGGTGCCCAAGCAGGTTCGCGGACTTCACCTGTTTCACTTGGCAAATTCATGCGGAACCGGCCATCGAGAGACATAATGGATAACAATCCACGGTTACCTTCGCGAGTGGCATAGACCACCATCTGACCATTTGGCGAGAAGCTAGGTGATTCATCCAGGCTGGTTGGCGTCAGGATATTGGTCACACCTGAGCTAATATCTTGTACAGCCACTTTATAGTTACTGCCACTTGGACGATGAACCAATGCAAGTTTCTTACCATCTGCACTTAAGGTCGCGCGGGCATTAAATGCGCCACGGAAAGTCAGACGTTTAGTACTTTCATTATTGAAATCATAGCGGTAAATCTGCGGAGAACCACCACGATCTGAAGTAAAGATAAATGATTTTCCATCTGGTGCATAACGTGCTTCTGTATCAATTGCGCTATCGTTGGTCATGCGTTTTAACTGACGTGTTTCCAGATTCATCTGATAGATTTCCGGGTTACCGTGCATAGACGCAGTGAACAGCATGCTCTTGCCATCTGGAGAGAAGCTTGGTGCACCGTTTAATCCACGGAAGCTGGCCAGCTTTTCACGTTGACCAGTCGCCAGATCCTGTACATAAATGGCCGGACGTTTGGTTTCAAAAGATACATATGCAATTTTTTTCGCGTCCGGTGTCCAGGCAGGTGACAGGATTGGATCACGCGAAGTCAAAATGGTCTTTGGCTGTTCACCATCCGTATCGGCAATCTGTAAGGTATAACGCTGATCAGGCGTTGCCGGATTACGTAACACATAAGCAATACGGCCGGTGAAGTCTCCCGGAATACCGGTTAATGCCTGATAGATGGCATCACTGATCATATGGGCTGCCTGACGGGTACGTGAAGCAGGAACAGTCAGCAACTCATTCAGTAAGTATTGACGTTTTTCGACATCATACAATTGATACTGAATGCTATAAGAACCATCAGGATTGGTCTTGGATGAACCAGTCACCACATAAGGTACGCCTGCAGCTGCCCAAGCTTCAGCATTTGGCGAATTTAGTTGTGCTGTAGCAGGTAAATTCTTCGAGGCACTGGCAAATTTACCAGAACGATTCAGGTCATTTTCCACCACCGGATAAATACTCTGATCCTGGCTAAAAGGCACAATGGCAATTTTAGGAGCAGCTTCAGGAGCTTTGGTAATTTCCAGATGCAGTTGGGCCTGAGACTGGGTCGCAGTGACCGCACCCAAAGTGGTCATGATTGCAAGGCAGAGTAGGTGTTTGCGTGTCTTTTCCATCATTCGTTATTTACTCAAATCAACGGAGTTATTTATAAGTGATTGGGCTACATCATCGCATGGATTTATGCGAAATAGACCACGAATTTATCATCAAACTGTTATATCACTATGGGGAGTGATTATTATTTAATCTGTTTCAATTGAAGTTTAACTCAAAAAAACAGCCATAACACTTTTTCTTTATTATGGCTGTTTTTCATTAATGAGCTGTAAAGGTTGAAGTAAAACTTCGTGCTTCACGGCGTGCATCCGGATCTGAAGGCATTGGATAAGGTGCAGCAGCACGTACTGCCGCTTCTACACTGGCTTTCATATCTGGATCACTGGCACTCACCACCACAGAAACCACAGAACCACTATCGCTCAAAGTGACCCGAGCAGTCGCTTTCTGGCCTGAGGAGCCCACTGGGGTATCCCATGCACGTCTGATTTTATTTTCGAAATCACGTTTTGCAGTAGAGGCAATTCGCTTAGATTCCGCTTTTTTCTGTGCAGCTTCTTCAGCAGCCTGTTTGGCTGCAGAGGCTTTGGCATCAGCTTCTGCTTTGGCTTTCGCATCTGCATCTGCTTTAGCCTTTGCCGCAGCCTCAGCTTTATGTTTAGCATCCGCCTCTGCTTTAGCTTTTGCAGCGGCATCAGCTTTATGCTTGGCATCAGCATCCGCTTTGGCCTTCGCAGCGGCATCAGCTTTACGTTTAGCTTCGGCCTCTGCTTTAGCTTTCGCCGCAGCGTCAGCTTTGTGCTTGGCATCTGCTTCCGCTTTAGCCTTCGCAGCCGCGTCAGCTTTACGTTTAGCTTCAGCCTCTGCTTTGGCTTTTGCCGCAGCGTCAGCTTTATGTTTAGCATCCGCCTCTGCTTTAGCTTTTGCAGCCGCATCGGCTTTACGTTTAGCTTCGGCATCTGCCTTGGCTTTTGCCGCAGCATCCGCTTTTGCCTTGGCTTGAGCCTCTGCTTTTTGCTTGGCGGCTAAATCAGCCTTTTTCTGCGCTTCAAGTTTGGCTTTTTGCGCAGCATCGGCTTTACGCTGTGCTTCTACTTCCGCCTTACGCGCTGCTTCAGCTTCGGCTTTAGATTTTTGTGCAGCCTCTGCTTTGGCTTTGGCAGCAGCCTGTTTTGCCTGTTCGGCGGCTTCAGCACGTTTTGCTGCTTCGGCTGCTTGCTGGGCGGCTTTGGCTTGAGCAAGCTCTGCCGCTTTGGCTTCTTGCTGAGCTTTTTGAATATCGATCTGTGGGGGTGCTGGTGCAGGCTGCGGTGCCGGAGGTGTCGGTGCAGCTGCCGTTGGCACTACAGGTGCAGGCTCTACACTCGGTTCAGCAGTTTGGGTAATTTCTTCTGCAATATTTTCATGTGCAGTTTCTTCAAACTCAGTTTCTTCACGAGTCACCGGCTTGAGGTCTTCAGGTTTAATTAAGACCGTTTTAATCTGTTTTGGCGGTTCAGGTGGCTTACTCATGCCCAGAAAAAGCAGGCCCACCAAAGCAACTGCATGGATTCCTAACGTAAACCCAATCGCAATTGCTTTCTTCTGAAACGGTGGTTTCTGATAATTTTTCATACTTTATTCTAATGGCTTGGTCAGTAAACCCACTTGGGACAAACCCGCATCCTGCAGGCTTGACATTAAGGCCATCACATCGCCATAAGGGCGGGTGGTATGACCATTGATCACGACATTGAGGACCTTGTTTTCACTTTCCGCAGTGCTTTGCGCTTCTATCAAAGTCTGCGTCAAAGCCTCTAGGGTGACAGGACCTGTGGTCTGATTTTTATATTCCAGAAAATAAGTACCATCTTCTTTTAAAGTGACGATCGTAGGCGCATCTTTGGATTCGATTGGTAAGCCATTGGCTTGCGGCAAATCGACCTTGATGCCACTGGTAATCATTGGGGCAGTCACCATGAAAATGACCAGAAGTACCAGCATCACATCGATGTATGGCACCACATTCATGTCACTTTTCAGTGGTTTTTTAATACGCTCGAAGCGTCCTGAACGTTGAATGGCCATTAGTCATTGTCCTGCGTAGCGCCCACAGATTGACGTTGCAGCAGAGCCACCATTTCTTCAGCGAACAGAGCACGGTCAGAGTACAGTGCTTCACCTTTAGATGTGAAATGGTTAAAGGCTAAAACCGCAGGAATTGCAGCAAATAAACCAATCGCCGTTGCAATCAGGGCCTCTGCAATACCAGGTGCGACAGTGGCCAAAGTAACCTGATCGACATCTGCCAGACCAATAAAGGCATTCATGATGCCCCAGACGGTACCAAACAGACCGACATAAGGAGCGACTGAACCAATACTGGCCAGCGCACCCAAGCCTTGTTCCAGATGCCCCTGATCACGACTTAAACCTACACGCAGAATACGCTCAGTACCTTCAATTGACTGGGCAGTTGGAGCATGGCGTTTTTTAAGTTTAAGGAACTCGCCCAGACCCTGATAGAAGATATCTTCCAGACCAGTACGTTTGGAATTGAGCTGGGCATTGTTATAAAGCGTCTTGAGTTCGGCACCTGACCAGAAAATTTTCTGGAAATGATTGTCATCAGCCTGAGCTTTTTTATAGCTCATGGTTAACTTGGCAATCAGGTACCAGCTGTACAACGAGGCTAACAGGAGAGAAAGCATCACCAGTTGTACGACAGGGCTTGCTTGTAAAATAAGATCTGAGACTTGAAGAGATGATTCTAACTGAGTTGCCATAGCTGTTACGTGTGCCAAATAATTTTTTTAGTCTTGTTCCAATTCTTTATGAATCAGTTCGCGGATTTCATCAGGAAGACGACGTGGTTTCATGTCTGCACTAATACATGCCAACTCGACCTCACCAGATGCAAGCATGATTTCACCACGATAAATATTTTGTTGCAATACAAATGATGAAGCTTTACATGAAATGACACGTGCAGTCACGGTAATCAGGTCATCCATGAGGATTGGGCGCATATATTTGACGTTAATTTTGTGCACAACAAAGTTATAGTCGGATTGATGCCAGTAGTGACTCACTCCGGAAGCACGTAACCATTCAGTACGGGTACGTTCCATATAGCGAATATGGTTAGCGTGGTAGACAATGCCACCCGCATCAGTATCTTCAATATAGACGCGGATATTGAATTCAAAGTGATTCGCCATAGTTTTGTTCCATGCAGATTTTACGAAATTATTGCTTGTTTTTGGAGGCTGGAGCAGGCTTAGAATTTGCCTTATTCATTCCAAAAGTCAAGCAATTTAGCGCGTCAAAGTTTAGCACTGTGAGCTTTGAGACCAATGGCACAAGATGTCAAATCTGGATGGAGTAGGGGCTAAGCCAGTACGGAACGACCAATTGCTTATTAATACGGCGAAGTAAAAGCATGAATGAGACCAGTCACTCATGCTGGAGGAACTAAGAATCAGCTTTTGTTATTTTGCTTCCAGCTCATTTGTACCTGATTGGCTACTTTTGGATAATCCAGTATAAAACGGACATGACTTTCTACGCCGGTTTTTAAAGTCGCATCATCGGCTATAAAATTCGGGTTATGGTTCGGTGCTGCTTTGGCTGAGTCTTGATCTGCTGGCGTTGCACCGACGAAGATAAACAATGATGGCATCAGCTTGCCATAATAAGCGAAGTCTTCACTGGCACTGGCATTGTTATCGAGTAGATGCAGTTTATCTTCACCATTCACCTTAGCTAGAGTCGGACGCATCAACTCGGTCAAGGTTTTATCATTGGTAGTAACAGGTGCATAGGGCGCAATTTCTACTTTGACTTTGACATCATTGGCTGCGGCATTGTGTTCCAGCATTTCCGGCAAGTCTTTTAAAATGCCTTGACGGACATCTTCACTGTTAGAACGAATCGTACCGACCATATTCACCTGATTAGGAATCACATTTCCTGTGGTACCACCCTGAATACTTCCAATACTGACCACGCCCATGCCTTTGGTCAGATCTGCTTTGCGGCTCACCAGACTTTGTAAATTATTAATCATCTGTGCAGAAGCATAAATTGGATCGCGACCTGCCCAAGGCATTGAACCATGTACCTGATGGCCATCTACCTGTATACGTAAATGATCCGCGCTATTGAGAATTGCACCATCTTTATAGAAAATATTGCCGCTTGGCATACCCGCCATCACATGCATTCCAAAAATCACTTCAGGCTGAGGATTCTTGAGTGCGCCATCAGCCAGCATTTTACGTGAGCCGATCTGATCACCTTGACTAAAGTTATCAATATCTGCACCGCCTTCTTCTGCTGGCTGGAATACAAAAACTACGGTTCCGGCAATCTTATCTTTATTGGTAGCGAGCACTTTGGCTGCACCTAATAGCATTGCAGTATGCGCATCATGACCGCAGGCATGCATCACATAAGTTTCCTTGCCTTGATAAATACCTTTCTGCTTGCTGGCAAAAGGTACAGCTGCCGTTTCCTGAATGGGCAAGGCATCCATATCTGCACGTAATGCCATGACGGGGCCAGGTTTTGAACCTTTTAGAACGCCGATCACACCTGTTTTGGCATAGCCTTTACGTACTTCAATACCATAGGACTTTAATTCTTTTTGTACTAATTCCGAGGTTTTGAATTCCATATTGCCCAGTTCAGGATATTGGTGAATATGCTGGCGTAGTTTGATGGTATGCGCTTCGGCTGCTTTAACAGAATCATCTACCCAATCTGCTAAAGCCAGTTGACTGCAAAATAAAAGAGGGAGACAAAATGAAAGCGTCTTATGCATGTTCATATCAGGGAGAACCTTAAAAATCTGAATAGAGTTAAAGAGATGCCTGAGCATTACATAATGCACTACATTTGACCAAAACCCTCTGAATATGGATTTCATACCTTTTCGGTATATTCATTTTTAGTACTTGCTGATAAAGGGAATTTTACAGAGGTAGATATTGTAAAATTATGTAATTATAAAAATTTAACGGTCTATTTTATTTAAAAAATTCAAACTAATAGGGAATTATTAAAAGGAATTTGTATCTGATTTAAAAATCTTTCATTATCTAAGTTTCAACTATTTCTCTAAGTTAAATACTATTTTGGCATTAAAGTTGCTTTGATTATTTCATAATTATTATTGATAAAATTTAAAAGAAATAGCCTAAGTATTTGCTTAAAGAGCAATAACTATAATAGCTAAATAAACTACTTAATAATAAAGATTCGAGTTTGTGCTTTTGGAGCTAATTGATTGCAGTAGTCAATTAGCTCTTTTTCTTTATGATAAAAAATGGTTAAGCCAAAAGAATTTTAACCCTTACTTCGGCTCAGGCGGCGTTATGCCAAACTGTAAATAAGCCATATTGGTCGCAATACGACCGCGCGCAGTACGCATCACATAACCTTGCTGAATCAGATAAGGCTCAATCACATCTTCCAGCGTACCTGAATCTTCTGCCATTGCTGCTGCCAAAGCTTCTACACCCGCCGGGCCACCATCAAAGCGTTCTAGCAACATCGACAGGTAACGACGGTCGAGAGTATCCAAGCCATCTTTATCCACGTTCAACATATCTAATGCACGTTGAGCCATTTCCTGAGTGACTTCACCTGTGCCTTTGACTTGAGCATAGTCACGTACACGACGCAATAAACGGTTGGCAATACGCGGTGTACCACGTGAACGACGTGCAATTTCTTTTGCGCCATCTTCGGTCATTGGAACATCCAAGAGGCTTGCAGAACGTTTCACAATATGAGTGAGGTCATCGACTGAATAGAATTCCAGACGCTGCACAATCCCGAAACGGTCACGAAGTGGAGAAGTGAGTAGACCAGCACGTGTGGTTGCAGCGACCAAAGTAAATGGTGGTAAGTCCAATTTAATCGAACGGGCAGCAGGGCCTTCACCAATCATGATATCCAGCTGGTAGTCTTCCATGGCTGGATAAAGGATTTCTTCAATCACAGGTGACAAGCGGTGAATCTCGTCAATAAACAGAACATCACCTTCCTCAAGATTGGTCAGCATTGCTGCCAGATCGCCCGCACGTTCTAATACTGGACCGGAAGTCGATTTGAGATTGCCACCCATTTCACGGGCAATAATATTGGCCAATGTCGTTTTACCCAGACCTGGCGGGCCAAAAATCAGGGTGTGATCAAGGGCTTCTTCACGGCCACGTGCTGCGCCAATGAAAATTTCCATCTGCTCGCGGACCACCGGCTGACCGATGTAGTCATCGAGGGAAGTCGGGCGGATGGCACGATCAAAATGATCTTCGGGTTTTTCAGAACCACTGATGAGACGGTCTTGCATATCTATTAACTTAATCTCTTTATCGAAGCTGTTTGATGCTGCAGAAACAGCCTCAAATAATGATTTGTGTTTAACTGCCATTGTGTAGGCGTTGTCTTACTTTTGAAAGATCAAAAGTAACAAAAATCTTTTGTTGAGTTGAAGGTACTTCCTGTACCTCAACTCAACCGGCGACATCCATGTCGCGAGTAATTTATATAAATAGGAGAATAAACAGTCTTATTTAAAGTAAAGTCATTTTCCTATTATCTATTCATCGACTTTAATGCCGCGCGGATAATATCGCTGGCTTCAGTAAATTCACCTTTGGCAGCGTTCACCAGTTTTTGTGCTTCAGCAGGTTTATAGCCCAATGACTGTAATGCAGCTTCCGCTTCAGCCACGGCTGAATTGCCCATAAACTGAATTTGTGGAGCTGTCGAATTGCTTGGAGCAGTGCCCGCAGACATGGCTTTAAAGCGATCGCGCAGTTCGATCATCAAACGTTCAGCAGTTTTCTTGCCGACACCTGGAACTTTAACCAAGGTATTTACATCTTCATTCTCAACTGTATGAATTAGCATTTCTACACTTAAGGTAGATAGAATGCCGAGTGCCATTTTGGGGCCAACGCCGTTCACTTTTAATAAAGTACGGAAAATAGTTTTTTCCTGAGCATTTAAAAAACCATATAGCAATTGTGCATCTTCACGCACAGCCAGATGCGTCCACAGGGTAATTTTCTGGCCTTTTTGCAACTGGCAAAAAGTAGTGAGCGGCGTATCGATTTCATAACCTACACCATTCACATTTAATAATACAGTCGGTGCTTCCAGCGCCAGCACTTCACCAATCAGGCATCCAATCATCTTTTATCATTACTCAATTCAGTTTTGCAGCATAGTAGTCAGCATTTTCAGGAAAGGCAAAATCTCCTTCTGCAAAACAGGTGATTTTGCTGCAATAATCATCTAATCCAGCCAGATGTTTTATAACAATCCGGCTTTATTACCCTGCAATTCCTGTGACAGGTTATAAGCCTGATGATCCGAAAATTTCGAGATAATATCTAATACCTGCATAATATTGTCATAATGGCTGTCTTTAAAGTTTGCACCTGAACGTTGCAGAATCGACATTAACCGCTGTTCCTTAAAGCTCAGGTTTTTATGTGGTGTGGTCAGCGGAATAAAGGCATCCAGAATATTTTGCAGACTTTGATGGGCAATGATCTCTAGGCCCGCTTTCTGTGGATGTTCAAAAATCTTGTCACGTGCCAGTTCTTTGGCGCGGTTAATACCACTTTCAATATCTGACGAACAATATTGCAATAAAGTGCCTTGTAACTGACCAGATAGAATCTGGTCATGGTGGCGTGCAAAAGCAGTCGTCACTTCATTCACCAGACGTTTCATCACACGGCCACGCAGTGCAGCAATTTTCTGTTGCCAGGTCGTATCAGGCATGCCGATTTCAGAAGGCGTTCCATAATCTCCGAGCAGATTTAAAAATACCGGTTCCACTTCAGCATAGCTGAGCATGTTCAAGCTGATGCCATCTTCTAGGTCAATCAGGGCATAACAAATATCATCGGCTGCTTCGAGTAGATAGGTCAGTGGATGACGACAATATCGATACTCGCCGAGCTGGATTAGTCCAAGCTCTTCCGCAATTTGCTTTAAAATCTCTTTTTCTGCCTGATAGCAGCCAAATTTGGCACGGCTACTGGCAGGTAAATCTACTTGTGATGCCATGGTTTTTGACAGCCACGGATATTTTAAATAAGCACCCAAAGTGGCATAGGTCAGGCGCATGCCGCCATCATTTGGATGATAGTCAATCTTGGTTAGAAGCCGCAGGCCTTGGGCATTGCCTTCAAACTGACGTACATCTGCTTCCTGTTCAGGACTTAAATCTTTTAAGAAGTCAGTATGTGATACATCATCAAACCATTCGCGGATCGCATATTCACCGGCATGGCCAAAAGGCGGGTTGCCAATATCATGGGCCAGACAAGCGGCTTGAATGATGGCGCCCACATCCGCTGGAGACACCCAGGGTGGAAGCTGGTCTTTAATTTTCTCTGCGGCCAACATCCCTAGCGAGCGGCCAATACAGGAGACTTCCAGTGAATGCGTCAGGCGCGTATGAATACCATCGTGCTGGGTTAAAGGATGCACCTGGGTTTTACGGTTGAGCTGCCGGAAGCTCTGGGAAAAAATAATACGGTCATAATCTTTGTGGAACGGGCTACGGGCCAGTTCTGTACTCTGCTTTTTACTACCAATCCGAACTGTCGAAAGCAGTTCCAACCAACGCATTTGAGTCATTTATCATTATTCAGTTCTCTACTTTCTGCATCATGCCAAAAAAGAGCGTAAAGCACTAGGGCAGTGCGACATGAAATGTCATTTTGAATTAGCTTAGCTGAAATACAGCGAAAGATTGTCAATTTGGTGACAGGATTGAGCCAACAATTTCAGGCAAATTACCACGATAATAAAATCAATTTGTAGACCAAATATGACCACAGCACAAATTACTCAACCAAATATTTTACTCATCGTCGCTGATGATCTGGGCTTTTCTGATCTGGGTGCATTTGGTGGAGAGATCCAGACACCACATTTAGATGCAATTGCCCTGGAAGGATTACGCCTGACTAACTTTCATACCGCATCGACCTGTTCACCCACCCGTTCCATGCTACTTTCCGGCACAGACCATCATCTGGCAGGATTGGGTTCCATGGCCGAAGCCATACGACCTGAACAGAAAGGCCAACCGGGTTATGAGGGGTATTTAAATGATCAGGTTGCGGCTCTACCGGAACTGTTACATGATGCAGGCTATTACACCATCATGTCTGGAAAATGGCATCTGGGCTTAACTCCAGACCGTTTTCCGGCACGCCGTGGTTTTGAAAAGTCATTTACCTTGCTCCCGGGTGCAGCCAATCACTATGCGTTTGAACCCGATATTCCAGAAGAAGAAATTCCGGGCCTGTTGAAAGTAACTCGGGGGCTCTATGCAGAAAATGATGAATACATTACTGCATTGCCGGAAGACTTCTATAGTTCAGACTATTTTACAGATCGCTTGCTGGATTATCTGCAAGATGATGAGAGTCGTGCAGAACGCCCATTCTTTGCGTATTTGCCATTTTCAGCACCACACTGGCCTTTGCAAGCCCATCCGGAAGATATTGCCAAATACAAAGGTGTATATGATGAAGGTCCTCAAGTATTACGTCAGAAGCGTTTAGCTAAAATCAAAGAGCTTGGTTTAGTAGGTGAAGATGCTACGATTCATCCAGTATTGGCAAAAACTAAATTCTGGGACAGTTTGACGGAAGATGAAAAGCAGTTCTCGGCGCGTACCATGGAAGTCTACGCAGCAATGGTTGATCGCATGGATCAGAATATTGGTCGTGTGATTGAACATTTAAAACAGACTGATCAATACGACAATACTATTATTATTTTTCTTTCGGACAATGGGGCAGAAGGTGCGCAGCTGGAAGCATTACCAGTCTTTGGTCCTGATATTGAGACCGTGATTGCCAAATATTATGACAATCGTCTGGAAAATATTGGCAAGGGTAATTCCTATGTCTGGTACGGTGAGCATTGGGCACAGGCGGCCACAGCGCCATCTCGACTTTATAAAGCGCATACCAGTGAAGGTGGAATTCGTACACCGGCATTTATCAAGCATCAGGGCTTTGCACGTCAAAATGGCATCAGTCATGAGTTTTTAACGGTGATGGATCTACTGCCTACTTTACTGGAAACATTAAATATTCAGCATCCGGGACAGCAGTATAAAGGTCGGAAACTGGTGCCACTACGTGGTAAAAGCATTCTGCCGTATTTGCAGCAACAGCAGGCCTATATTCATGCTGAAGACCATATCACGGGTTGGGAGCTGTTCGGACAAAAAGCTTTGCGTAAAGGGGATTGGAAGGCTTTATTTATTCCCGCACCGAATGGCCCAAACAGATGGCAACTTTATAACCTGGCAGAAGATGTGGGTGAAACTGAAGATCTAGCAGAGCGTTATCCAGAAAAATTACAGGAGCTGCTGGCCGACTGGAAAGTTTATGTACGAGAAAATGGTGTGGTAGAAATTGAAGGCGGGGGAATTTTATTAAATAAAACTGCCTAAGCTATTTCTAATGAATTATCGAATTTCATAACTGAGCAGATGCTTACAAGAATGAGCTGAAATAAAAAACAGGTCAAACGGCCTGTTTTTTATAGAGCAATAATTTTGATAGAAAGTAAATCTTAGTCTGTGGACTGAATATTTAATATAGTTGATCATCATTCAGACAGATGGCAAAAAGCAGCGCAGCTACCTATTTTTGATCAAGAAATAATAAAGAAGTCAATCCTTGGCTCATTTTTATTAAAAATAGAGATTAAATTTTAAACCACTTGATATGATCAATAGTGTTGAAAAATAATACAAAATTTTTAAGTTGAATTATTCTTGACTAGTTTTAATTTTTCTTTAACAAATTGTGTTAAGCTGTGCGACTACATTCAATTTTTTTATCTGAAAATAAAAGCATTATTTATAAAATGCTATAGCTTTTCGCTTGAGTTTTCTCATTTCCTCTCTAGCCGATTTATGTATTTCACAGTAGAATATGCGCTCTCTCAAGTCACATTGTGGCATGGTCGCTCGATCATCCCGTGGAGCCAAAATCAGCATGTTTATCGTTGCCGGTGCACCTGCACATTCTTCTTTTAAGAAAGCTCAACTACTCACACGTTTATCGTCAATTAGTTCTGTTCAATCACTAGAAAGTCAATTTGTTTATCTTTTTGACCAAGCGCTCAACGAGCAACAACAGCAATCCGCTTTACAGCTTCTCAACGATGGTCAATCATTTGAACTGCGCCAGGCTGCAAGTGATGAAATCCAGATTCTAGTGACACCGCGTGTCGGCACGATTTCACCATGGTCATCAAAGGCAACTGATATTTTTGCCAACTGTAATACACCGGTTCATCATTTAGAACGCGGTGTTTTGTTTACTTTGAAGGGCGAAAAAGAGCTTTCTAAAGAAGCATTACAGATCTTGCATGACCGCATGACTGAAAGTGTTTTCAATGCGATTGAAGATGCTGCAGTGTTGTTTACTGAAACTGCGCCAAAACCTTTGAACTCGATTGATATCCTGGGTCAAGGTAAAGAGGCATTGGTAAAAGCCAATAATGAGTTCGGTTTTGCGCTGTCTGAACAGGAAATTGATTACCTGACAGAAGCATTTACTAAACTGGGTCGTAACCCGAACGACATTGAACTGATGATGTTTGCGCAGGCTAACTCAGAGCACTGCCGTCATAAAATCTTCGGTTCTGAATGGACGATTGATGGTGAAGTTCAACCATTGTCATTGTTCCAGATGATCAAAAATACCTATAAAGAATCACCAACAGACGTATTGTCGGCTTATAAAGACAACGCATCGGTGATTGTTGGTTTTGATACGCAACGTTTCTATCCGACTCAAGAAGATAACGGTCAACACGTTTATAAATACAAGAGCCAGGCCGCTCACATCCTGATGAAAGTGGAAACTCACAACCACCCAACAGCGATTGCACCATTTGCCGGTGCAGCAACTGGTTCAGGCGGTGAGATTCGTGACGAAGGCGCGACTGGTCGTGGTGGTAAACCGAAAGCTGGTTTAACGGGTTTCACCGTATCTAACCTGAATATTCCTGGTTTTGAACAGCCTTGGGAAGAAAACTACGGTAAACCGTCACGTATGGCATCTCCACTTCAAATCATGATTGAAGGTCCATTGGGTGGTGCTGCGTTTAACAACGAATTTGGTCGTCCAGCGTTAACTGGTTATTTCCGTACGTTTGAACAAAACGTCAATGGCGAAGTGAAAGGTTTCCATAAGCCAATCATGATCGCGGGTGGTTACGGTAACATCCGTCCGGACCACGTTGAAAAAGATGCGATTCAACCAGGCGATCTACTGATCGTGCTTGGCGGTCCAGCAATGCTGATCGGCCTTGGCGGTGGTGCTGCATCATCTGTAGACAGCGGTAAACTGGGTGAAAACCTGGACTTCGCTTCTGTACAACGTGAAAACCCGGAAATGGAACGCCGTTGTCAGGAAGTGATTGATACTTGCTGGCGTATGGAAGATGAAAACCCAATCGTTTCTGTACATGACGTCGGTGCGGGCGGTATCTCGAATGCGATGCCCGAGCTGGTAAATGACCATGAGCTTGGTGCGGTGCTTGATCTTCGTAAGATCCCATCGCTTGAGCCAGGCATGTCGCCAATGGAAATCTGGTCAAACGAAGCGCAAGAGCGTTATGTACTGGCGATCCGTCCAGAATCTCTACCTTTATTCGAATCGATCTGTGCGCGTGAACGTTGTCCGTTTGCGGTATTGGGTGAAGCAACTGAAGCGCGTCATTTAACCGTTGAAGATCCATTGTTCGGCAACAAGCCAGTGGATATGCCAATGCAAGTGATGCTTGGTGGTACACCACGTATGAGCCGTTCATATGAAACTGCTCCGCGTAAAGGCGATGACTTTGATGCGTCTAAAGTGACTGATCTGAAAGATGCGATTTATCGCGTGATCAAGAACCCAACAGTCGCTTCTAAATCATTCCTGATCACTATTGGTGACCGCTCGATTACCGGTATGGTGGCACGTGACCAGATGGTTGGTCCATGGCAGGTTCCTGTGGCTGATGCTGCAGTAACAACAACCAGCCTTGTCGGTTACACAGGTGAAGCAATGGCAATGGGTGAACGTCCACCAGTTGCATTGTTAAACCCAGCGGCTTCTGCACGTTTATCAGTTGCTGAATCGATCTCAAATATTATGTCTGCGAAGATTGATCAAATCAGCGACATCAAACTGTCTGCAAACTGGATGGCTGCTGCAGGTCAACCGGGCGAAGACCAAGCATTGTTCGAAGGTGTAAAAGCCATTGGTATGGAAATGTGCCCTGCACTGGGCATCGCAATTCCAGTCGGTAAAGACTCATTGTCAATGCGTACCACCTGGAATGACGAAGGCGAAGACAAATCTGTTACTTCTCCAATGTCAGGCGTGATCACTGCATTTGCACCTGTAACTGATGTTCGTAAGACATTAACCCCTGAGCTGAAAAATATTGAATCTGTACTGGTTCGTATTGATCTATCTAAAGGTCAGTTCCGTTTAGGCGGTTCGATCTTGGCTCAGGTATACAAAGCAATTGGTTCAGTGACTCCTGATGTCGACAGCTTTGATGACTTCAAAGCATTCTTCGCACTGGTTCAAGACTGGAACAACCGTGGTCTGATCAAGGCTTACCATGACATCGGTGATGGTGGTTTACTGGCAACTGTTGCGGAAATGATGTTTGCTGCACGTCTAGGCGTAGCGCTAGAAGACCAATCAGTTGAAGCATTGTTCGCTGAAGAAATCGGTGCAGTTCTGCAAATAGCGAAAGCAGATTGGGAAGCATTACAAGCAGAAATCGCGACTTCTACTCTGAAAGATGCGATCTCTGTAGTAGGTACAGTGAATAACTCTGATCAGTTATCTGTAAATGGTCTGGTACTTGAACGTGCCGACCTGCAAGTGGCTTGGACTGAAGTTTCTCATCAAATCCAGCGTCTGCGTGACAACGTAGAAACTGCAAATCAAGAATTTGCATTAGTAACAGACAAAGCACACAAAGGTTTGATTGCTCAACCGACATTTGATCTGAACGAACAAATCGAAGCACCGTACATTAACTCACGTCGTCCAAATATGGCGATTCTGCGTGAGCAGGGTGTGAATGGTCATGTAGAAATGGCAGCAGCATTCGACAAAGTCGGCTTCAATACTGTTGACGTACACATGAGCGATCTTCTAGCTGGCCGTATCAGCTTGGATGACTTCGAAGGTCTGGTCACATGTGGTGGCTTCTCTTACGGTGACGTATTGGGTGCAGGTGGTGGCTGGGCGAAATCAGTATTGTTCAATCAGCAACTTCGTGACCAGTTCGAGAAATTCTTTAACCGTCAGGAGACCTTCTCTCTAGGGATCTGTAATGGTTGTCAGATGCTGTCACAATTGGCTCCACTGATTCCAGGTGCAGATGCTTGGCCTCGGTTCCATCGCAACAAATCAGAAGTATTTGAAGCACGTAGCGTCAATGTTCGTGTAGAGAAATCTCACTCTGTATTATTAGAAGGCATGGAAGGTTCAATTCTTCCAATCGCTGTGGCACATGGTGAAGGTCGCGTAGTAGCATCGGCTGAAAACATTGCTGCATTGAATGCCAATAATCAGGTGATTATGCGTTATGTGGATAGCCAGGGTAATGCGACTGAGCAATATCCATTGAACCCGAATGGTTCGCCTGAAGGGATTTCTGGTGTAACTTCGAAAGATGGTCGTGCGACTATCTTGATGCCACACCCTGAGCGTAACTTCCGTGCGATCCAGCACTCTTGGAAACCAGAAGACTGGGATCAGGACGGTGCATGGTTACGCATGTTCCGTAATGCTCGCAAATTTATTGGTTAATCTGATTTAGCTTCAAAAAAAGGGTCGCAGCAGCGGCCCTTTTTTATAGTTTGAACTTATGGGAAATTAGTAAAACTAGAAAAATCATTTACTTTTGTTTAGACTAGCTTCATCAATTGCCACCAGTGGGTGGCTTTTTGCTTTCTAAGCAGTTTGAAACATTTATTTAATTTTCTCCCGCTGAACTGGTTTAGATTTTGCTTTTATATCTGCATAGAAGTGATATTGTGTAAATAATGCACAATATTTATGCACTTTAAAGGAAAGATGGTATAGATCAGTTCAGTATCAACACTCAAGAATGAGGTGATGACATGGCTAAGACGCTCAGAATAATGGATAGAACAGAATTACGTCAGAAAGGTTGGTGGTTATTTGGTTTTGTCGTTGGCCTACAGGTGCTGTTCTTGGTAGGTAGTTATTTGCTACAGGGTTCTTGATCAACAGATTTAAAAAAGCCACCGAGAGGTGGCTTTTTTATCGCTAAACAGTGAGCTGAATCTGCTTTAACGTTACCTTCAGCGTATTCACATAATCAAAAGCATTATTAATACTATCCTGATAACACCAAGTGATATAACCAACCGGCCTAACCAGAATTACACAGATTCATGAATTTCAGACTTGCCATTCTAGGGTTTATAACATCATGAGAAGCAATCTGAATCACCTCCAGATATGGCAAGTTCAGCGATTCTGCTGCCTGTTTCCAACTTTAATCTGAGCTCAATGTCGAATACTGCGTCATGCAAGACACTATGTGTATACCTGAAACAGGTATAAATGTAGGAGGGGAAAAGTCTGGCCATGCATAGAAAGTAGATATATGAGTATTCGTATAAGCTATTGATCTATTAATATTTTCAATACGTTGGCCTAAATCGTATGATAAGCACCTGTTTTTTGAAGTGAGCAATCTATGGAACTTCGACATTTACGCTATTTTATTACCGTGGCGCAGGAGCAGAGTTTCACTAGGGCTGCTGAAAAGCTGTTTACGGCTCAACCTTCTTTAAGCCAGCAGATTAAAGATTTGGAGCAGGAAGTTGGCGTTAACCTGTTTGAGCGTTCTTCACGAAAAATACAGTTAACCGATGAAGGTAAGGCCTTTTTAATCTATGCAGAAAAAGCTCTAGAAAATGCCAAATTGGCCGTTGCGTCAGCACGACAGGTGGCCCAGCAGAAAAATAACCAGATTCATATTGGTTTTCTGAATGTTGCCGAACTAAAAGTCATGCCACATATTTTGGCCAAGTTGAAAAAGACCATGCCAGATCTGAAAATTCATCTGCATAGCCTGTTCTGTCTGGAACAGCTTCAACGTCTAAAAAATGCTGAACTAGATCTAAGTATTACCCGTTTTCAGATGGATCATCCAGATTTTGACAATATTCATTTATTGACGGAGCAAATTCACTTGGTTGCAGCCAAGCATTTGCACCCAACCGATCGAATACTGAAATTACAAGAACTGAAAAATCATACGATTATTATGTGTGATCAGAATGCATCACCTGTATTTTACGAAAGACTGAATGCTTTGAT
This sequence comes from Acinetobacter sp. YH12235, assembly GCF_013417705.1. Lineage (NCBI taxonomy): Bacteria > Pseudomonadati > Pseudomonadota > Gammaproteobacteria > Moraxellales > Moraxellaceae > Acinetobacter > Acinetobacter sp. YH12235. The sequence continues at coordinate 189,177 of NZ_VPDL01000001.1, forward strand.
GTCCTTTGATCAGCTAAAGCACGATCAGGTGCTGTGGGCGACCAATGTGCTACAGCATATTAACCTGATCAATATGGGGATGGGTTTCAGTTTTGCTCCCGATTATTTATTGCGTTTCCTGAATGATGAAGTGAAAGTGATCCAGACAGATCGACCTTTACCCCAGGTAGAACTATATGCAACATTTAACAAGAACTCTCAAAATCCAGCATTGAATATTATTACCGAAGCCCTTAACAATACGGTAAATGCTTGAAAAACTTGTAGGGATATATGCTTAAACTGATTTATTACGTACCAGATGAAAACCTAGAGGAAACCAAGAAGGCCATCTTTGCAGCAGGTGCGGGTGGGATTGGTGAATATACCGATTGTGCCTGGCAAGTGCTGGGAACTGGACAATTTAAGCCGCAGCAAGGCGCAGATCCTCATATTGGGGAAATTGGCCAATTAGAAAAGGTGGAAGAATGGCGGGTCGAAATTCTTGTGCCTGATGAAAAGGCTGTTGAAGTGGCTAAGGCTCTAAAAGACAGTCATCCTTATGAAGAACCGGCATTTGAATTTATACAGCTCTTAGATATAAAAGTTTAAATTTTAGAAGTGATATAAACCGACGGTGCATTAGTGTTGATGTGCCGTCTATATATTAAAAACACCCAATCTGCTTTTATTATTATAAAATTTATCAGAACAACTCAAATAAAAGAATAAAACAAGGAATATAACAATGCAGTTGCCAAAACCGCTGAGCAGCATGTTCAAAAATACGCTGAATAAATCTATTCAATACGGCGCAGAAATCCTACATAACCGTATTCCATATGCCCATGATAATCCATATCTGGATGGTATTTTTGCACCGCAGCGGCAGGAGCATTTTTCAACTCAATTGAAGGTAGAAGGGCAGATCCCGAAAGAATTAGATGGCGCCTTGATGCGAATTGGCCCGAACCCCATTACAGTGAAAAATCCAAAAATTTATCACCGGTTTACTGGTGATGGGATGATTCATGCGTTACGGCTTAAAGAAGGTGAAGCACACTGGTACAAAAGCCAATATGTCGGTGCGGATAGTGTACAGAAGAAATTACATCGCTCAGTGATTCCGGGGAAAAGTCGTGGTGTAGCTGATCCAGTAAATACCAATATCATCAATTTTGCTGGGAAAATCTGGGCATTGGTCGAAGCGGGTGCTTATCCAATCGAAGTGAATAGTGAACTGGAATCTAAGTGCCATCATCTGTTTGAGAATGATGATCTAGACTTGCCATTTACTGCACATCCACATATTGATCCAGATACCGGTGATATTCATGCGGTTTGTTATGATGGGCTAACCCATAATAAAGTCTTTTATCTGCATATAGATGCACAGGGTAAACTGAAAAATCATGTTGAGATTCCAGTCAAACATGGTCCGATGGTACATGACTGTGCGATTACCGAATCTCAGGTCTTAATTCTGGACTTAAATGTAAATTTCTCAATGCAAAGTGCTTTAAAAGGTTCATTGCTGCCATATCAATGGAACCAGAAACATCAGGCACGTATTGGCTTATTACCTCTTGGTGGAAGTGCTCAGGATATACGCTGGTACAACATTGATCCCTGTTTTATTTTCCATACCATGAATGCTTATGATCTGGATACAGGGGATGTCGTCATGGATGCAGTGGTACATTCCAAAGCGATGGTGCATTCGATTCAGGGCCCAATTGAAGATCAGGATCTTCGATTAGAACGATTTGTCTTCGAAAAAGGAACAGGGAAAGTGAAGCGGACAATCTTATCGGATGTTAAACAGGAATTCCCACGCATTAATGAAGCTTATACCGGGCGGCCATATCGTTATGCTTATAGCATTTCCTTTGGCGAATTTGATGATCCTTACCATGTCAGCAGTAATAGCTTATTGGGTCATGATTTAGAAACTACGACCATAGAAAGTTATTCATTTGGAGAAAATTGGGTCACAGGTGAGGCTATATTTGTCGAAAAAGAGGGTGCACAAGCTGAAAATGAGGGTTGGCTCATGTCTTATGTGCATGCTTTAGATTGTAGCCCTTCGAAAGTTGTGATTTTGGATGCACAGCATATTAAGGATGGGCCAATTGCCACAATTTATTTACCCGTCCGAGTGCCGGTTGGGTTTCATTGTAATTGGATTGATTATCGGAAGTTGAAAGTAATATAAAATTATATTTAGGAAAAATTTTAGTTTATTTAAGTCCGTGTGAAATCAAACGGACTTGACTAGATGCTTAAATAAATCTTCAATTCCACTTTTCTTGATATTTCTCAACCCAATACAGTTTGGTTTCTATACTGTAACTACCATCAGGATTAAGGGAAATGAGGTAATGAATCTCTTTACCTCGACTACGATTACCTTTGCCTTCTGGAACCTGATTCTTATATTTCTCTACTTCTTTAGGGGGATTTAATATAATACGTTTCCATGCTGTGGCTGGAATTTTATCTATACCCTCTTGTTCTGCATTCATTATCGCTAGTCTTTTTTTTGCTGCTGCTTCTCCTTGAGCGTAACGTAATTCTTCAGGAACACCATATCCTTTTTTTATTTGCTCTTCATAAGTCAACCAAGGTACATATTCAATAATAATTTGTTGAGGAACATACCCTTCAGGAGATACCTTACAGCTACTATAAGTTGTAATATATTTTTGATTTTTTATTAAATCTGGAGTCATTGTTAAATTTCTACACTCGGGCCAATTGTTTTTATATATAAATTTTCCTGTCTCATAATGTATAGCGTAACTAATACTATTTTTCATCATTGATGAGCATCCTGTAGCTAACATTATTATATTTATAAGTATGCTCGTTTTAATAAGTTTGACCATTATAAACGCCTGTCTTAGATGAGAAGGTTAAGGCTATTTCGTAGTTAGTTTTAATTTGGTTGAGATAATTGATGATTGAAAATTTTTGTTTTAAGTGATTCTTTATAAGAATAAAATCATTATGAAATACTTGTATGAGGAAACTATAAAATTATTATTTAGATTTTTCTAATATACTTAATTAAGCGACATCCATGTCATCAAATATTAAGTAAATTAATATTCTTAAATCCTTTAAATACTATTTTTAAACTCAAACCTTCTGAATAAACAGCTCTCGATCAAAACGATACTGCGGGAAGAACACGCCATCTTTGGCACGTTCACCAGCACCAATCACCATCACCGGATATTGCTGATCATTCAGGTCCAGAATTTCACGAACCATTGGTTCATCGAAACCTTCCATCATACAGCTATCAAAACCATAAGCACGTAAAGCCAGTACCAGATTTTCACATGCTAGTGCTGTGGTTTTACTTGCCCATAGCTTGGCATCGGCAGGACTAAATGCAGAAACCGGCATTTGTTTATCGAGTGTACGGGCTACTTTGAAAGCGACTTTCTTAAAGTTACCAAAGGCATTCAGATAACCTGTCTTGTAGTTATAGGGAATGTACTTATAGTACTTTTTAATGGCTGGTGGAGCCTCAGGAAATGGAAACTCGCTGATATTCAGTTTTGCCATTTCATCTACACGGTCAGTACGTGCCACACAGACAATCAGTTCTGAAGCTGTTTTAGCAGCAAGCTGGCTCATACATGCTTTAACCAGACGTTTTTTCTTGGAGGAGTTCTGCACCACATAAAATGTCCATGGCTGCAGGTTTGAAGAGTTTGGTGCCAGCAAGGCCAAATCCAGACAGGCATCGAGGACCTCGGCAGGAATTGGCTTTTTAGTGAATTTACGTACAGAACGTCGGCTTTCGATGACCTTTCGGAAATTGTCTACATCAATATCCTGAGGTGCAGGTTCGTAGTAACGTTTCTTTTCAGGATTTGAACTATCGGTTGTTTGAGAAGTCGTTTGGGAGTTTTCATTAGTCATAAGCTAGATTCTTTCAAAAAAATAAAAGATTGAGGCAGTCTAAACTGCCTCAATTAAAAGATAAGTTTCAGAATTAGTTGAATTGTGTGAAATCAGGTTTCCGTTTTTGCATAAACGCCTGAACGGCTTCCGTCATTTCAGGTGAACCCACACGTTTCATAAAGATCTCCGCTTCATCATCAATACACTCGATAATTTCAGCCAGATTATGCTTCATCAGTGCTTTGGTTTGTTTAATAGAAGCCAGGGGTAAAGCGGCAAGAGTTTTTGCCTGTTTTTCAGCAGCGGCATAGACATCTTCCTCAATGCTATTTACCAGACCTGCACCCAATGCTTTTTGACTATTAAATCGCTGTGCAGTAAGCAGTAACTCAGCCGCTTTATGATAGCCAGCTTGTTGTACTAACAGCTTACTTGAAGCGCCTTCAGGCGACAGGCCAAGGCTAACAAATGGAATCTGGAACAGGGCAGTATTGTCACTATAAACCAGATCAGCATGCAGCAGAATCGTTACCCCGATACCAATCGCAACGCCACGAACGGCTGCAATTAAAGGCTTGGAAAATTTTGCAGCGGACTTCAACAGGACAAAAGGAGGGGTATCGCCAGCCTTAGCTTGCAGAGGTGTCTGAATAAACTTCATGAAGTCCTGCATGTCATTGCCGGCACTAAAGTCTGCGTCTTGACCACGTAGAATCACGACACGCACACTACTATCCTGATCCGCTTCATCCAGTGCCTGTGCGATCCATAGATATAGTTCGCCGTAAAGCGCATTTTTTGCCTCAGGACGGTGAATGGCTAAGGTCAATACGCCATGGTCTAAATTCGCATTTAAATGCTGATGCGGTTGTTGAATACAGCTCAGTGTCATCGTACTATCCTTGCTTTATTAATATGAATTTATTGGCGCTTATTATGTCGCAAAAACTTCCCTGCGGCATAACTGATGCGTTCATAAAAGTAAGATGTGCTATGAAGTATAAATTTGATTACCTGGTGTTTATTGGTCGTTTTCAACCTTTCCATCTGGCCCATATGCAAACGATTAAAATTGCCTTGCAGCAGAGCCAGCAGGTGATTCTGGCATTAGGCTCAGCACAGCAAGAACGCAATATTAAAAATCCATTTCTGGCCACTGAGCGTGAAGAAATGATCCTGTCGAATTTTTCTGAAGCAGATCAGAAACGGATTAAATTTGTCCATGTCATTGACGTCTATAATGATGAAAAATGGCAAAAACTGGTGAAATCGCTGGTGTCTGAAGTAGTTGAAGCAGAAGTAAAAGTTGGTCTAATTGGACACTTTAAAGATGAATCTTCTTATTATTTAAGTTTGTTCCCGGAATGGGAAATGGTGGAACTGGATAGCTTGGTTGGCGCTATATCCGCCACTCCTTTACGTGAAGCGTATTATCGCGGTGAAGTGGTGGAATCGGCTTTTCCTTTAGGCACCAGTGAGTTTTTACATAAATTTAAAAATAATGAGATTTATCAACAATTGGTCAACAAGTTTGAACTAAATGATAAAACAAATCTGGGCTAAAACCGTTTTAAGGTAGTGAGTTCATTTGATTGTTAAGGATGAACACAATGAATCTATTCCTGAAAAATATAGCTTATGCGGGTGCTCTATCTGCTATGTGTATATCGGCTGCGTATGCTAAAAGCTGGACATTGACGCCTCAAAGTAGTGTCGGCTTTAGCATTAACTCCTTGGGTTTAAATGTGGTAAAGGGAAATTTTCAAGAGTTCAAGGCAACCATGCAGTTTGATCCCGATCGGCCACAACAGTCATCTACTGAGTTCACTATGCAGGTGGATAGCCTGGAGGTTTCCAAGCCCAGCCTTAAAAATATGATTATGGGTGAGGATCTGTTTCATGCATCGCGCTATAAAACAGTCAATTTCAAAAGTACCCAGTTTAAGCCAAATGGTACGAATCGTTATCAGGTCATGGGTCAACTCACTCTAAGAGGGGCTACTCGACCAGTAGTTTTCGATACCACTCTGACACCGAACAAGGCTAATCCTAATCTACTCGATGTGAAATCCACTACGGTAATTAATCGCTCAGATTTTGGGATGAAGAAAGCCACTGCAGGCGTGGGTGAAAAAGTTAATATTCACCTAATGGGACAGTGGAAAACCCAATAATCTGATATTCAATTTCTGTGAATTCGGCAGGACATCATAGAACTGCTTATTGAATTGGATTATTCATACATTGTTCTGCCTGTTCCAGAATGACTTTGGTTAACTGTTTTAGAGCGGGAGACTGCTGTTTCCAGTGATGCCAATATAAAGGTACATCACAACAGCATTCAGGCAGTATTTCGATCAGTGTCCCATTTTGAATCCGGTCCGCAATTTGATAGTCCGGCACCAAACCATATCCTAATCCAGAAAAAATAGCGTCCGCAAAGGCGGTCGAGGAGGGAATATAGTGAAAAGGAAAACATTGCTGGTTTAAGCCAAATTGAGCTAACAGTAGATGGCTATGTAAATGATCCTGATCATTATAAATCACAGCGGGTGCCTTACGCAGTGATTCCCGGTGAATGCCTTGTTTAAACCAGGAATGCACAAAAGCAGGTGTTGCGACCATTCTATAATGCATCTGCCCAATAAAATAAGCCTTACAGCCCGGCATGGCTTCACTCTCACTGCTAATACAGGCATTGACTTGGCCCTGCTCCAGAAGCTTATGAGTTTCACTTTGAACAGCAACCTGAAGATTCAAAGTGATTTTCTCTGCAAGCAGGGTGGTGTTCAGACAGGGAAATAACCAGGTCGCGAGTGAATCCGCATTTACCGCGATATGAATCGAGCTAAATTCTGCTTTATTTTGACCATTTAATTGCTGGATCAATTGCTGCTGTAACAGGCGTTGATGCTGCAAATAATTCAGTAAGGTTTGACCAGCATTGGTCACTTTACAAGGACGCTCACGTAGCACCAAAACTTGCCCCAAATCTCTTTCCAGATTTTGCACTCTTAAAGTGACTGCCGAAGCCGTTATATTTAATACTTTTGCGGCAGCATCAAAACTTTGGGTTTCTGCAACAGCCAGAAAAGCATCACAGTTTTTAGAATTAAGTGGCATAGCTTACCTAAATAAAATTTAGTCTAAATGATATTTTCTTAATTATATTTAATTGAAAAGAATAACATAGATAATGATCCCCATCTTTATAATTCCATGATATTCCAATGTTAAATGCATATATACAAGGTCTTGCAGTAGGCTTTAGCCTGATTATTGCCATTGGTGCACAAAATGCTTTTGTATTGAAGCAGGGCTTGAAACAGCAGTATGTCTTTGCGATCTGTATGTGTTGTGCCTTATCTGATGCAATATTAATTTTTGCCGGTGTTTTGGGGTTTTCACAATTGATGCTGGTCAATCCGCACTGGATCAATATGGCGAAATATCTGGGTGCAACTTTTCTGGCGATCTATGGCGCTCAGCATTTTTATCAGGCCTGGAAGAATGAGCAGCGTCTGGACACAGATCAAAAAGATGTGCCTTCTTTATATAAGGTTTTGCTGATTTGTTTGATGCTGACCTGGCTCAATCCGCATGTTTATCTGGATGCACTGGTCTTGATTGGTTCTATCTCCACCCAATATTCCAATGCGCAGATACAATTTGCCTTGGGAGCGATTAGTGCGTCCTTTGTATTCTTTTTTGGATTGGGCTATGCAGCACGTTATTTGCAACCTATTTTTCAGCGTCCAAAAGCCTGGAAAATACTGGATGTACTCATTGGCTGTGTAATGTGGTCAATTGCAGTTTCTTTAGTGAACTGAATTGTTCTTTGCAGCAACTCTAAAGAAAAAGGCATGATATTTCTATTCATGCCTTCTTTGATTTTATGAAAGATCTTAAGCAGCCTGTAAAGCTTTCAAATCTTCTAAGACCTGTTCAGCATGGCCAGCGGCTTTTACCTTACGGTATTCTTTGACCAATTTGCCATTATGGAAAATGAAGGTAGAGCGCTCAATGCCCATCACTTTCTTACCATACATATTCTTTTCTTTAATGACATCAAAGTGTTTGCATAACACTTCTTCTTTATCACTGATCAGATTGATAGTCAGATTCTGTTTTTCAGTAAAGTTCTGGTGCACTTTAACCGAATCACGTGATACGCCCAGAATAGTCGTATTGAGCGCATCAAACTGATCTTTTAAACAAGAAAAACCGACTGCCTGAGTGGTACAGCCAGGTGTCGAATCTTTAGGATAAAAATAGATCACCAGCCATTCTGCATCCAGTTGGGCCAGATTAATTTCACCTGTAGTGGTCGGAAAAGTGTGCTCAAGTAAGCTGATCTCAGACATGATCTCTCCAATTTTTCTAAATTTTTTCAAAAAAATAAGCCACATTATAGTGGCTTATCCTAGAAAAACATCCGTCAGGATTATTTCTTTTGAGCGGCTTTATTGGCTTCTGCAGCAAGTGAATTTAATTTACCTGCGAGCTGTGGGCCTACACAAGACTGCACGTTCTGGCTTTGTTTTTTAACAAAGTCTAAAGTAGCAGGGTTTTTCTTCTGGTTAATGGTACTTTGAATCTGCCATTTTTGGGCTTGAGTCAATTTACCTTCCGCATCTACTTCACATGTACAAAGCTTGTTCACATCAGACTGAGTCAGTTTTTTGTACTTCACTGCCTGTTTGTATGGAATAGCACAGGCTTTAATTAAACCGTCACGTACATTTGAACTGCTTCCAGCATTTTTCATGGCAGTTGTGTATTCTTTTTTCATCGCCTCAAATTCTGCTTTTGCCTTAGCTTGATCATTATTTGCAAAAGATGCAGTTGAAAATAGGGCAGACAAAGAGAGTAGGCTAGTCGCAAGTAATTTGGCTTTAATATTCATAATATGGATTTATAACCTTGATCGATTTTAAAGGTAATAACGTGTCGGGTCTTCAACACCTGCATCAGCAAAACCTTGCTTGCGTAAACGACAACTGTCACATGTTCCACACGCACGTCCTTGGGCATCTGCTTGGTAGCAAGATACCGTTTGACTGTAGTCTACGCCATGTTCTAGGCCTAAGCGAATGATATTTGCTTTGGATAAATGTAACAAAGGTGTTTCAAATTTCAGGGCCTGACCTTCGACACCAACCTTGGTTGCAAGGCGTGCCATGTTGGCAAAAGCTTCGATAAATTCCGGGCGGCAGTCTGGATAACCTGAATAATCCACCGCATTAATCCCGATCACAATTGCCTCAGCACCGAACACTTCTGCAGCAGCCAAAGCATAAGATAAGAAGATGGTATTTCGTGCAGGTACATAGGTTACCGGAATACCTTCCTGCAATTGGTCTGGTACCTCAATGCTATGATCAGTAAGGGCTGAGCCGCCTAGGTTACCTAAATCAATATTGATGACACGATGTTCTACACCCGAGCGTTGAGCCAGTGCACGAGCTGCATCAAGTTCTGTAGTAGAGCGTTGGCCATACATAAAACTCAGTGCAATACATTCATAGCGTGCCTGCGCCCAAGCCAGACAGGTTGTTGAATCTAATCCGCCAGATAACAATACAATGGCACGAGGGCGCATAACAAATACTCCAATATAGTAAATTTACAAAAATTAACGACCAGTTTCATCATTCCATAACAACTTGTGCAGCTGCAGCTGGAAACGAACAGGGAGATGGTCTTCTAAAATCCATTGAGCCAGATCACGTGCCAATTGTGGCAAGCGTGCAGCTCCTTTTTCAACTGCAAATGCAGGGGAGAACCAGACTGTACTGACTTTTTCATTCAACTGGTACTGTTCTACCTGCTGTTTTGACCATTCATAATCTTCACGATTACAGATCACAAACTTAATCTGGTCATGCTGAGTCAAATGATCCAGATTTGTAAGCAAATTTCGTGCAACTTCACCTGAAGTTGGCGTTTTTAAATCCAGAACTTTGGATACCCGTGCATCCACTTTAGAAACATCTAATGCACCACTGGTTTCTAAAGAGACTTCACAGCCTAAATCTGCAAGTCGCTGTATCAGAGGTAGGGCGTTCGGTTGCGCTAATGGTTCACCACCGGTCACACAGACATAAGGCGTTTTAAAATCAAGCGTGGTCTGGATGATGTCATCTAAAGATTTACGCTCGCCACCTTCAAAAGAATAGGTAGTATCACAATACGTACAGCGCAGTGGACATCCGGTTAAGCGGATAAATACGGTCGGTAAACCTGCAGTATTGGCTTCACCTTGTAATGAATAGAAGATCTCCGTAATGCGTAAGCCCGCAGACGGATCAGAAACTGGAATTGCGGAAGATCGAAGCGTATTCATAACAACATTAACCACTGAAAAATAAATAACAATGTATAAAAATAAAAATCCCTACGATCATTGCTGACCGTAGAGACGAGGAGCGGTTGAAGCTCCGAGGAACACAAATGTGTCCTCTAGGTTAAGACATCTTAGTCTTCGCGAAGCAGATCGTTCAGGCTAGTTTTAGCACGAGTTTTCGCATCTACTTTTTTCACGATTACAGCTGCATATAAGCTGTATTTACCGCATTTAGATGGCAGGCTGCCTGATACCACAACAGAACCAGCAGGTACGCGGCCATAATGAATTTCGCCAGTTTCACGGTCATAAATCTTGGTGGATTGACCAATGAATACGCCCATTGAAATGACAGAACCTTCTTCAACGATTACGCCTTCAACGATTTCAGAACGTGCACCGATGAAACAGTTATCTTCAATAATAGTTGGATTAGCTTGAAGCGGTTCAAGAACACCACCGATTCCTACACCACCAGACAAGTGAACATTTTTACCGATTTGAGCACATGAACCTACAGTTGCCCAAGTATCGACCATTGTACCTTCATCTACATAAGCACCGATGTTCACATAAGAAGGCATCAGTACCACGTTTTTCGCCTGGAAAGAACCTTTACGCGCTACCGCCGGAGGAACAACACGTACGCCAGCAGCTTTAAACTGCTCGTCAGTCCAGTCAGAGAATTTAGTATCTACTTTGTCGTAGAAGCGAAGATCACAAGCTTCCATTGGTTTGTTATCGTTTAATTTAAATGATAACAATACCGCTTTCTTAATCCATTGATGAACAACCCATTCACCTTCGATTTTTTCAGCAACACGTAAAGTACCATTGTCCAGGCCAGCAATTACTTCCTCAACTGCTTGACGGATTTCAGCAGGACAGTCTGCTGCTGTGAAATTCGCACGGTCTTCAAACGCTTGTTCAATGATTGTTGAAAGCTGAGACATGATCTTCCTTCCAGAAAAAAATTTCCGATATTTTACACTATATTGCTCTAAAAAGATGGAAAACTAGGAAGGGTGCTGAATTAAATTCGCAAGTAAAGTGATTAGTATCCTTTTCGTATTTTAGATATGTACAAACATTGTTTAAAAAAGGCTTATCATTCAACAAGAAAAATTAATATGTATCAAAAAATAACAAAAGCTCAGCAAAACACGAATAAAAAATATTCATTGACTCCTTTATATTGAGCTCATCACGAATAACTAATGATGAAAAAAAAGTTCTTTTGAGGAGAGAAATAATGAAAGCTTTATATCAACTTTTAGCAGTATCCGTTCTAGCTGCCACAGCTGGATCTGTCATGGCTGCTGATGAAACAATCGTAACAGATGAAGGCGTAGCTGAATTCTCTTTCTTTAAACCTGCAGCTGTTCGTGCTGAAGTCGGTACTACCGGTTACGGTGGCGCGATCTCTTGGAATGCTAACCCTTATGTAGGTGTTACTCTAGGTTATAATGGTGGTGATATTTCTTGGACTGATGATTTATCAATCAACGGTAATAAATATGACCTGGATATGGACAATAACCTGACTTATTTGAACGCTGAAATTCGTCCTTGGGCGAACTGGTTCTATATGGCAGCAGGTGTGGCTTATATCGATAATGATTATGGTCTAGAACGTCGTCCGGGTACTAATGCGTCATTTACTGTAGATGGTTCACGTTTTAATGCAGGCACAACAGATGTTCGTATTAATGGTGATTTATCTTACAAAAACAATATCGCACCTTATGTAGGTCTTGGTTTCTCTCCAGCAATCACTAACCGTTGGGGTGTATTTGGTGAAATCGGTGCATACTACAATGGTAATCCTACTGTAAGTTTAGATGCTAATACAGCAGCTTTAGGTTTGGTTGGTGATGATGGCCGTACTTTAGCAGAAGCATTAGCTGAAGAACGTCGTGAAATTCGTGAAGATAATAAATACGAATGGCTTCCAGTAGCGAAACTGGGTGTAAGTTTCCGCTTCTAAGCTGTAGCTGCTAAGCCTAATAAAAAAAACGAGCTTCGGCTCGTTTTTTTTGTTTATTAAAAGCTATTGAAAATGATAGCCCAACTTCATACCGACGACCCAAACATCATTATCATCCACTGCAGATAAGCCTACGAACTGGGGTATAACAGCGTTTGAATTTGTTTTAGGCTTCTGGAATTTTAAATAATACAGTCCTGTAGCAATATCCCAGTGTTTTTGAAAATTCTGAAAATAGCCTAAACCAACTCCCCAATAACCATCACTCGGATTCAAGGTAGAAGCTGGATTTCCCGTACCTGAGTCCCATAGAATTTCAAAAGAATTAATCATAGAAGAAGGCCATTGATGGGCGATTCCAAATTTGGCCGACCATTGATCCTCTTGATAATCGATCATCTTGATATCTTTCACTTCAGGAAACTCCAGGGCGGCATAATCAATCACTGTACCGAATTTCGGCGGTTGAATGACAAAATCTTGCCAATTTACCCACCGTAAACCCGCATAAAAAATATTCTGGGAGGGAAGTCCGCTCTGAATATCTAAATTAATAGATTGAGGTGTTTGTATTTTCGTAAAGCTGGGCGTAGTTGTGCCGACTATAAGTGATTCTGTGATTTGCAGTTGATGATTTATGGCTGAACGATAAGTCAGCGAACTTCTAAAGAAATACTCAGGAGTTTGATAGCTCATTCCAGCGAGCCAACCCCAGTCAGCATTTTGTTCAAGCTGAACGTGATAACCATTAAAGACTGAAAAAGATTCACCTACCAAACTTAAATTACCTTCTAAGGTCTGATAACTCAGTCCTGCATAGAGATTCCAGTTTGGATCAGGCTGATATCCAAGAATGGAAGTCAGATTATGACTATCAAACTCAATATCGGCTGCTTCAATCTTTGTAGGTTCACCTGCAAAAATTGGACTATATTGATATGCAATATCGACATGGAAGGGCTGATCATAAATGAGTCCCCAAGAGATCTTTGGATGAAGTTGTAATTTTAATGCAGCATTCGCAACCAGTTGATTATTCGCAAGCTGACCCGTGGAAAAATCCTGAATACCTAATTGTTCTAATACTTCGGTATGCTGTACTTGACCGCTAACATTAGGATTCGTCCAGGCAAATGAGACTTCGGCATAATGATCCTTTTCAAAAAAGGACTGGATGGTTTGATTGGATTGTTCAAAAGCTGCTGCGAAACTTGTCCCGGAAAAAATCAGTCCACATCCCAAGAGGGAAAATTTGTAGCTCATCATTAATATAATTTATTTATTGAATTATATTGTAATTATGCTTGATTTTTAATGAAATAATCTACGGTTAAAATTAAAAAAAGAGGCAATACGCCTCTTCAAGTTAGAAAATTCAATCCATATTATTCATCTGGATAAGCCACTTTTTTCAGTGCCTTGATGTCCGCATCTGGTGAGCATAAAGAAATAAACTCATAACCATAACCACGTAATAAGTGGCCTTTACGTACGGCGATCCAGGTAGTATTTACTCCGAAAATATCGGTTTTAATCTGTTTCAGACGATAGTCACGTTCTGGATCATAAGCCAGATCATTGACAATGCCGACACCCATGTTGAGCTCGACATAAGTTTTAATCACATCGGCATCCAGAGCTGACATGACAATATCAACATCTACACCGGCTTCTTCAAAGGCTGAGTCGATTTTAGAACGGCCAGTAAAACCACCATGATAAGTAATAATCGGATAGCCAGCGAGGTCTTCAATACGTACCTGTTCTTTGCTATTTAGCGGGTGATTTTGCGGCGTAATAATACTGTGCTGCCAGTTGTAATAAGGCACACTCGCCAGATTTTCTTCAGTCGTTAAGGCTTCAGTCGCAATCCCGATATCTGCTTCACCCTGAAGTAGCATTTCAGTAATTTCCATTGGACTGGCTTGTTGCAAAATCAGATGAACTTTCGGAAATTCTTTTTTGAACTGATTCACGATCGGCGGTAATACATAACGTGCTTGGGTATGCGTCGTTGCAATCGTTAATGTACCTTCATCGACCTTGTTAAAGTCATCTGCAAGACGTTTAATATTGTCTGCATCAACCAGCATACGTTCTACAATACCAAGAAGTGCCTGACCTGGTTCAGTCAGTCCTAATAGGCGTTTACCTTTACGGATAAATAGCTGTACACCAAGCTCATCTTCTAAATCTTTAATATGCTTACTGACACCTGACTGCGAAGTGTAAAGCGCGGCTGAAGCTTCAGTTAAGTTAAAATTCTGTCTAACAGTTTCTCGAATAATTCTTAATTGTTGGAAATTCATAATTCTTTACCCTATAAGAGGATGGGGCATTTAAAAGCCCCATCTTGCAGCCTTACGCGACCTGGTTTTCAAATAAATGCAGATTTAATGCACTCAACCAAACAGTTTGATCCGGACGGAATTGATGAGCGCGGGCTTCTTCTGGTGTCAGTGAAATTTCAATCAGATTGCCTTGGCGGTCATTCAATTCTGCAACGACTTTTCCTGCAATCCAGAGTTCACGAATGAACGTGGCCTGAATCGCATTTTCTTGTGGTTGTACATGAATACGCAGTTCATCCGGGCGAGCGAAGACAATGACATTACCCTGAGCTGCCTGTTTAGCGGCATCGAACTGAATACGGTCTTCACCTAGCTGAATGATGCCGCCATTATTCTGGCCTTCGAAACGGTTAGCTTGTCCCAGGAAGTCAAACACGAATGGTGTTTTCGGTGTTTCATACACTTCACGTGGTGAACCGATCTGTTCCACATTACCTTTGTTCATCACTACGATTTGATCTGCAACTTCTAAGGCTTCTTCCTGATCGTGAGTGACGAAAATTGAAGTAATGTGCAGTTCATCATGCAGGGTACGTAACCAGCGGCGCAGTTCTTTACGGACTTTGGCATCTAGCGCGCCGAACGGTTCATCCAGTAACAGTACACGTGGCTCAACGGCTAGTGCACGAGCCAAAGCAATACGCTGACGCTGACCACCAGAAAGCTGAGCCGGATAACGGTCAGCCAGGAAGCCAAGTTGTACCAGATCAAGCAAGCGGGTCACGCGTTTTTTAATTTCAGCTTCTGATGGACGAGTAGAGCGTGGACGGACACGTAGACCAAATGCCACGTTGTCAAACACAGTCATGTGACGGAACAGGGCATAGTGCTGGAATACAAAACCCACTTCACGTTCACGAACGTGAACATTGGTTGCATCCTGACCTTCCAGAATCACCTGACCACCGTCAGCAGATTCCAGACCTGCAATGATACGCAATAGGGTAGTTTTACCACAGCCTGACGGGCCGAGCAGGGCAACCAGCTGACCATCCGGGAAATCCAGAGAAATGTTTTTCAGTGCATGGAATGCACCAAAGTGTTTTTCAATATTTTTAACTTGAATACTCATGTGGGCATTCCTTAAGAAACTGTTGAATCATCATTACGTTTGTCTTGTTTTTCCTGGCGCAGTTCGACCCAGGTTTTCAGAACCAGAGTCACAATTGCGAGGAGAGCCAGGAGCGATGACACGGCAAACGCAGCGCTAAAGGTATATTCGTTATATAGAATTTCGACGTGTAGCGGCAAAGTATTGGTTTCACCACGAATATGGCCAGAAACCACTGATACTGCACCGAACTCACCCATGGCGCGGGCATTACACAGAATTACGCCGTAAATCAGACCCCATTTGATATTTGGCAGGGTCACTTTCCAGAAGGTTTGCCAGCCAGATGCACCGAGTACAATCGCAGCTTCTTCTTCTTCAGTACCTTGCGCTTCCATTAAAGGGATCAGCTCACGTGCTACAAAAGGTACGGTAATAAATACAGTCGCTAAAACAATCGCAGGAACGGCGTAAAGGATCTTGATGTCATTATCCATCAACCAGCCACCCATCCAGCCTTGAGTACCGAAAATCAATACCAGCATCAAACCTGCAATAACAGGTGATACCGAGAAAGGCATATCGATAATGGTGGTTAAAACTGATTTACCTGGGAAGTTAAACTTCGCCACTGACCAGGCTGCAGCTACGCCGAATACTACATTCATCGGTACTGCGATCACAGCCGTTAGTAAAGTCAGTTTGACCGCAGATAAAGTATCTGGATGAACAAGGGCTTGCGTATATACGCCAACCCCTTGTTTAAATGCTTCAACAAAGACCAGAACCAAAGGCAGGATCAGGCAGCTTAAAAAGAAGATTAGTGCAATCGCAATCAGGGTATAACGTACCCAGGTCGGCTCACGAGTCGCATCGCGGGATTGCAGCTTTTCAGCCAGCGCATTGCTGTTGGTATTTAAACTCATCGTGCAGTTCTCCCGGTACGGCGGCTCGCCCAAGCTTGCAATAAGTTAATCAGGAAGAGCATTACAAAGGAAATGAGCAGCATCACTACAGCAATTGTGGTCGCACCGGCATAGTCATATTCTTCCAGACGGGAAATAATCATTAATGGCGCAATTTCAGTTTCAAAGGGCTGATTACCGGCAATGAAAATGACCGAGCCATATTCACCGACACCACGTGCAAAGGCCAAAGCAAAACCTGTGATCAGTGCTGGCAGCAGAATCGGGAAAATGACTTTGGTGACGATCTGAAAACGGTTTGCACCGAGTGCAGAAGCCGCTTCTTCCAGTTCAGTTTCTAAATCAGAAAGAACCGGCTGTACCGTACGGACCACAAAAGGAATACCGATAAAGATCAAGGCCAGGGTAATACCGATCGGGGTATAAGCCACCTTGATGCCGATTGGATCTAAATACTGACCAATCCAGCCAGTCGGTGCATATAAAGAAGTCAGAGCAATACCGGCAACTGCGGTTGGCAGGGCAAAAGGCAGATCGACCAGTGCATCGACAATACGTTTGCCCGGAAAGCTATAACGCACCAGACACCATGCCAGTAACAGGCCAAAAACTACATTAATCAAAGCAGCAATAATGGCTGAACTGAAGCTTAGCTGTAATGATTTCAAGATACGTTCAGAGCTCAGGATTTCCCATAAGCCTTCCCAGCCAATGCCGAGTGATTTAATAAAAACGGCAGATAGCGGGATCAGAACGATTAATGACAAATACGCTAGGGTAAAGCCTAGAGAAAGACCAAATCCTGGCAGCACTCGGGATCGCTGCGACATGATTACTCCTCAAAAGAGAGAATGCTGGTTAAAGTTAACCAGCGAAAATTAGAAAATAGAATCGGCACAAGCATAATTTGCAGGGACTAAAATGCAAATTTAAAATAATACTTGCTCTCATCAACTTTGCTGATATGGTGCATAGCCTTTTCTGAAATCAAATATTGTTCAATTTCAGGGAAAGAACCAAAACCGGAAGCAACATTGACATGGCCTACAGCTCCCAGATTAATCGGTTTGATCTTCCAGGCTTTCGCCAGAACCTGAGCATCTTCAAAACTTAGCCATGGATCATTTTCACTGATCAACAAAGTCGTTGGAGCCTGAATCTTGAGCTGCTGAAAATAGGCACTGTAATCTGTCTGGTTATCACGGGCAAAACCATTTTCCCCAAAACGTACCGGATTGGCAGGTGCAACCAGCACCAGATTTTTGACTTTAGTATTCAGTTCAGGATGCTGGGCCAGTGCTGCCACGCTGGTCAAACAGCCAAAGCTATGTGCCACAATTTGTACATCATCTGGAATGGCTTGCAGGGTTTTAACAAATTCTGCGACCCATACATCCAGTACCGGATGATTCCAGTCTTTTTGCTGCACCCGGGAGCAACGCATGAGCCGGTGTTGCAGGCAGGTTTGCCAGTGATTGTATTCACTGCCACCTACACCGGGAACAATAAGCGTATGAGTCATGTCGATGCTCCTGTATGAAATCAGCTTAAATTATTTTTTGCGCTGTTAGCTTTAACGATCTGGTCAAAAACACCACCATTTTCAAAGTGGGCTTTCTGTACTTTATCCCAGCCACCAAACTCCTGATCAATAGTCACCAGTTTTAATGGCTTAAAGACTTGGTTATATTTCGCCAGTATTTTTTCATTACGTGGGCGATAGAAGTTACGTGCTGAGATTTCCTGACCCAGTGGTGAGTAAAGGAAGTTTAAATAACCCTGGGCCAGGTATTTGTTGCCTTTTTTATTGGCATTCTTTTCAACAATCGCCACGGGTGGCTCAGCCAGAATTGACAGGGAAGGAGTCACAATTTCAAACTTGCCCGGTTGTTCACGAAGGGCTAAATGTGCTTCATTTTCCCAAGCCAGTAATACGTCACCGATGCCACGTTCAGCAAAAGTGGTGGTTGAACCACGCGCACCTGAATCAAGTACTTTGGTTTGTTTATAGATTTTACGAACAAATTCTTGTGCAGTTTTGTCGTTACCGCCCGGTAAGTGTTTTGCATATGCCCAAGCTGCTAAATAGTTCCAGCGTGCACCGCCTGAAGTTTTAGGATTTGGCGTGATAATCGCTACACCTGGTTTTATCAGATCACCCCAATCCTTGATGCCCTTTGGATTGCCTTTACGTACCAGGAATACAATAGTAGAAGTATATGGTGTTGAGTTTTGTGGTAATTTTTTCTGCCAGTCTGCAGGTAACAGTTTGGCTTTTTCGACCAGTACATCAATGTCAGCGGCTAATGCCAAAGTTACGACATCGGCATCCAGACCATCAATCACGGCACGTGCCTGTTTACCTGAACCGCCATGTGACTGTTTAAAGTTGATGCTTTGGCCAGTACGGCTTTTCCAGTATTTACCAAATTCTTTATTGACGTCTTCATAGAGTTCACGCGTCGGATCATAAGAGACATTCAGAAAGTCGCGCGCTGCAGCAGAAAACGAAGTTGCTGAAATAACAGCAGCCAGAACCCCTAGTTTTAGTTTTGTTGAAATGCTCATGTGAACCTCAAACTCTTACACGTTTTGTAACATGAGTGAAGAATAAACCTATTCTTTATGCATAAAAAATAATTAAAAATGAATTTTATATGAAAATATAAGATAAAAGGTTTTATAAGTATTTGAAACAACAATGGCCTTATTCAATAAGGCCATTGTATAGACATTTATTATTACGATTTTGTGCTATTTGCCTTTACGATCTGGTCAAAGATACCGCCATTGGCAAAGTGTTTTTTCTGTACCTTGTCCCAACCACCAAACTCTTTATCAATGGTCACCAGCTTCAGCGATTTAAAGACATTGCTATATTGTTTTAATACTGCCGCATTACGTGGGCGATAGAAATTCTTTGCAGCAACCGTTTGACCTGCAGGTGAGTACAAGTAATTCAGATACGCTTTTGCAAGGTTTTCATTGCCATCTTTTTTAGCATTTTTTTCAACGATTGCTACTGGTGGTTCAGCCAGAATCGACAAAGAAGGGGTGATGATTTCAAACTTGCCAGGCTGTTCACGAATCGCCAGATGTGCTTCATTTTCCCAAGCCAGCAATACATCACCGATACCACGTTCAGCAAAAGTGGTGGTTGAACCACGTGCACCTGAGTCGAGTACTTTAGTTTGTTTGTAGATCTGGCGAACAAAGTCTTGAGCTTTAGTATCATTGCCGCCTGGCTGATGTTTCGCCCAGGCCCAAGCTGCTAAATAGTTCCAGCGCGCGCCACCAGAGGTTTTCGGGTTTGGTGTAATGATTTCTACGCCAGGTTTCACCAGATCGCCCCAGTCTTTAATGCCTTTAGGGTTGCCTTTTTTCACCAAGAAAACGATGGTTGAGGTATAAGGTGTTGAGTTTTGTGGGAATTTCTTTTGCCAGTCTTTAGGTAGCAGGCCACGAGCAGCGATTTCATCAATGTCTGCAGCTAGAGCCAAAGTCACGACGTCCGCATCCAGACCATCAATGACAGCACGTGCCTGTTTACCTGAACCGCCATGTGACTGTTTAAAGTTCACATCCTGACCAGTAGATTTTTTCCAGTAAGCACTGAATTCTTTATTAAAGTTATCGTACAATTCGCGAGTTGGGTCATAAGACACGTTCAGGAAGTCTTTTGCAGATACGCTAAAAGCGGTTGCTGAAATAAGTGCTGCCAATACCCCAATTTTTAATTTACGGATGTTCATATTTGCCTCAAATGTTTCTTTGTTTTGTTGGATGGGGCAAGAATAGCTGGAGATTTTTTGCATAAAAAATAATTAAAAACGAATTTTATGTGAGTAAAACAGATATATAGACGGAGCTTATATTTCATCGCTTTATCCGTCATCAGAGAGGCCTTAAAAGCATGTTGTATTTAAAAAATGCTCAACCCGTCAAAGATATAGATGTGCTGGATCGTGCCTTTCATTATGGTGATGGTTGCTTTACTACCGCGCGCATCCGTCGAAATCGGATCGAGTTAGCAGACCGTCATCTAGCCCGTTTAAGGATGAGCCAGCAAAAAATAAGTTTGCAGGCTGATCTGGACCTGATTGAAAAAAGTTTGCAAGCGTTATTGAAATCAGAAGATGAATTGAACGGAACCTTAAAGATTGTACTGAGTCGTGGTATAGGACAGCGTGGTTATAGCCTGCCAGAGCATCCGGCAGATCTTTGGGTGTTCTATTATCCGAAAACAGTACAGGACTTCAGTTATGAGCAGATTCAGACGGGTGTATTGCAACAGGCCATTGGCCTCAGTATGCCGAATCTGGTGGGGCTGAAAACCTTAAACCGTCTGGAACAGGTGTTGCTTAAACAGGAAGCGGATCAGCATGGCTGGCCGGAAGCACTGGTAACTGATGTGCAGGGTACAATTGTTGAAGGGGTGAGCAGTAATTGCTTCATTCGTATAAACAATACATGGATTACACCAGAACTTCGTTATAATGGCGTCTTCGGTGTGATGCGTGCAGAAATTTTGCAACGTATGCAGGATCAGGGCATTATCTGTCAGCAGCGTGATGTGGAAATGGATGAAATTCCCCATATCGACAGTCTGTTTTTCTGCAATGCGCTCAGTCCGATGAAAATTGCCACTCAATTTGAGCAGCGTGCTTTAAATGTAGATGCTTGTATTGAACTTTTTAACCGTCTTCGATTGAATCAGATGCCTTATTAATATGTCAGCTTCCAAGTCTAAAACCAAAAAGAAAAATAATGCCAAACGCCCTGGTTTCATGAAAGGGATAGTTTTATTTCTAATCGGGATACTCTTGGTTCTAGGGTTGATCCTGAAAGCTAGCCTATGGAAAGATTATCCTGTAGAAAGTCAAAAACAGTTACTGGCAATTAGTAACGGTGAAACCTATTCTGGATTTATTGATCGGCTGGCCAAAGAAAATTATGTCAGCTTTCCGATTATTTTAAAGCTGTATCAGCGCATCATGATTCATGACACCATGAAGGCGGGTGTCTATGAAATTCCTCAAGGTATGAGTATCCGTGCAGTGCTGGACATGATTTCCAATGCAGAAAATGCTCAGATGAACCGGATTCTGGTGATTGAAGGTACGACTTTTAAACAGCTGATTGATGCCTTAAAGAAAGATGATCTGGTAACTAAAGAAGTGGTGAATTTGCCAACCGATCAATTGCTCAAAGAACTCAATATTCCATTTAATCATCCTGAAGGTCTGTTTGCTCCGGATACCTATTTCTTTGCCAAAGGCGAAACGGATCGCAAGATTCTGACCGATCTTTATCAGCGCCAGATGAAGTCTCTGGATCAGGCTTGGGAAAAACGTGCTTCAGATCTGCCATATCAGAATAAATATGAAGCGCTGATCATGGCATCGATCATTGAAAAAGAAACCAGTCTGGATAGCGAGTTACAACAGGTATCAGGTGTATTTGTACGCCGTTTGAAAATCGGCATGCGTCTACAGACAGATCCAACCGTGATTTATGGTATGGGTGAGAATTACAAAGGTAATATTACTCGTCAGGATCTACGCACTCCAACACCTTATAACACCTATACCATGGCTGGCTTACCACCAACACCGATTGCCTTACCAAGCAAAAAAGCTATTGAAGCAGCAATGCATCCGGACAATTCACAAAATCTTTATTTTGTTGCAACGGGTAATGGTGGGCATAAATTCAGCAGCAGTCTGCAAGACCACAATAGAGCAGTGCAAGAATATCTCTCTGTTTTACGTTCAAAAAATAAGGAATGAGCATGTTTATCAGCTTTGAAGGCACTGAAGGTGTAGGGAAAACCACACTCATTCGTCGTATCTATGATGATTTTATTGCTCAAGGTAAAGAGGTCGTGCTGACCCGCGAGCCGGGTGGCACACCAATGGCAGAACAGATTCGTTCACTATTGTTGGCCGTAAACCACGAAGAAGCGATGTGCCATGATACAGAGTTATTGCTGATGTATGCGGCACGTGCCCAGCATCTGGCACAAGTGATTTTACCCGCTTTAAATGCTGGAAAAATTGTCTTATGTGATCGCTTCAGTGATGCCAGTTTTGCCTATCAATGTGCAGGACGTGGACTCAGTGAAGACAAGCTGAATCTGTTAAATCAAAATTTTGTGGAACGTATGCCAGATATTACGTTCTGGCTGGATGCACCGATTGAACTGGGTATGAATCGCGCTCGTGCCCGAGGTGCGCTGGATCGGTTTGAGCAAGAGAAAGTTACTTTCTTTGAGAAAGTTCGCGCTGGATATGCAACACTATGCCAGCGTCATCCAGAGCGGATTAAATGTCTGGATGCAACTCAAACACCGGATCAGGTGTTTGAACAGGCACTGTCTTATTTAAAATAATTTTATTCTAAAGACATTTTTGGCATACTTTTCTCTAGTTATTTCAAGAAAGAATCTTCTATATTGAAATAAATCAGGAAGATAAAACATGATGAAAAGTACAAGAGAAGAAATCATCCAGTTTTTACAGCAGGAATTTCCGCAGAGCCTGGAAAAGTGCCAGATCGAAGTTGTAGTGCCTCAGGGTGCAACTGTATTGTATCGAGTGAGTGAGCAGGAATTACGTCCCGGCGGCACGGTATCTGGCCCTACTATGATGACCTTGGCTGATCTGGCTTTATATATTGCGATCCTCGGTGAGATTGGACTAGTTGGCCTGGCAGTGACCACGAACTTAAATATCAATTTTCTGCGTAAACCTTCGGGTGGTGTTGATCTGCGAGGGGAAAGTAAATTGATGAAAGTGGGGAAGGCGCTTATTGTGGGAGAAGTCTGGATTTATTCGATTGATCAGGAAGAGCCGGTTGCCCATGTGACAGCGACCTATTCGGTTCCACCACGTAAAGAACCCATACACTCCTTAAAATGCTGATTAACTCATACAAATCATATGCTTTATTTAAATCCGGATTATTCTAAAAACTTAAAAAAATCACAGCCAAAGAAAAGGCAGATAACATTTAAAAATATGATCTGCCTTATTTATATCTTTAAGCATTCACCAAAGGAGTTTCTACTTCAAAACTTGGTGGAATTAGTACAGTTTTACGTAGTTCAGGCAGCAATTCTGGATAATCTAGGGTGAAATGCAGGCCACGGGATTCTTTACGTTGCATGGCACAACGCACAATCATCTCTGAAACGAGTACCAGATTACGCAGCTCGATCAAGTTTTTGCTCACCTGATAATCCTGATAGTATTCGGTAATTTCTTTCTTTAACATCTCAATCCGGTGCAGGGCACGTTCTAGACGTTTAGTCGTGCGGACGATACCCACATAGTTCCACATGGTCTGACGCAGCTCGTCCCAGTTTTGCAGAATGACGACATCTTCATCAGGATTGGTCACCTGAGAATCATCCCATTCTGGTACTTCAGGGATAGCTTGATCTGCCTTGAAATTTTCCTGAATATGTTTGGCAGCACTCATGCCATATACAAAACATTCTAAAAGTGAGTTGCTGGCCATGCGGTTAGCACCATGTAAGCCAGTATAGGACGTTTCACCAATGGCATAGAGTCCGACAATATCAGTCTGGCTATTTTCATCTACGACCACACCACCACAGGTATAATGCGCAGCAGGAACCACAGGAATCATTTCCTTGGTGATGTCGATGCCAAGCTCTAGCAGACGTGCATACAGGGTCGGGAAATGTTCCTTGATGAAGCCTTCATCTTTATGGGTAATGTCCAGCCAGACATGACGAATGCCCAGACGTTTAATCTCATAGTCAATTGCACGCGCCACAATATCACGTGGTGCCAGTTCTGCTCGCTCATCAAAGCGCAGCATAAAGCGCTCACCATCAGGAAGGCGTAAATAGGCGCCTTCACCACGCATAGCTTCTGTAATCAGAAATGAACGGGCTTGTGGATGATATAAACAGGTCGGATGGAACTGGTTGAATTCCATATTGGCAACCCGGCAACCGGCACGATAAGCCATCGCAATCCCATCACCGGTCGCGATATCAGGGTTCGAGGTATAAAGATAGGCTTTCATCGCACCGCCACAAGCCAGGGCAGTAAATGGTGCTAAGAAAGTATGGACTTGTGCACTTTCTTCATTGAGTGCATATAAACCTAAGGCGCGATTTTCACCATCTAAGCCCAGTTTTTGTGAGCAGATTAGATCAATCGCAATGTAATTTTCAAAGATGGTAATATTTTCTTTTTCCTGAGCGCGCTGTACCAACGTGGTAGAAATGGCACGCCCAGTCGCATCAGCTGCGTGAATGATTCGGCGCTGTGAATGGCCGCCTTCACGGGTCAAATGTAATTGTTCCTGCTCATCCAGGGTAAATTGGACGCCGTGTTTCAGCAGAAAATCCACCGAAGGCTTACCACCTTCAACCGTCTGCTTCACCGCATCCATTTCACACAGATGTACACCTGCAATCATGGTGTCATCAATATGCTGTTCAATCGAGTCTGTCTCATCCAGTACTGCTGCAACGCCGCCTTGTGCATAATAGGTACTGGCATCGGTCAGGGTGGATTTGGCAAGAACTGCAATATTAAAATGTTCAGGCAAAGAAAGTGCTAGACTAAGACCGGCACCACCACTGCCCACAATGATCACGTCAAAATGATGGGTAAGGGGAAAATTAGACATGTCCATCAGCTAATTGAAAAAAGTCCGTTAATCAGAGCGCTTTTTTGTACAAAAGGCAAGCGTTTAAGTGCTCATTTATTGATGAAAAAAATTAATAAAAGCTTTAACTTAATGCTTTAGAAAAATTAAAGGTTGCCAACATTCAAGCTTTCGAACATATTGTTACTTAAAATATATGAAGTTTGTGATAAAACCTATTTACATAAATTTATCAACAATTTGGGTGAATAATTTATATGAAAATTCTGGATTTAAAAAAAGGATTATTTGCAGCGACTGTTACCATGAGTGCTGCTCAGTTACAGGCAGTAACACCCGTCGATTTTTCTAACCTGGTTGATCAGGTCAGTCCGGCAGTTGTCAGTGTGAGTGTTGTCAAGAAAATGAGCGAAGAAGAGCTCTTGCAACAACAGGTTCCTGAAATTTTACGCCGTTTCTTTGGTAATCAGGTGATTATTCCGCAGCCACGTGTACCGCAGGAAAAAACCGGATATGGGAGTGCCTTCTTCATTAGTAAGGATGGCTATCTGCTGACCAACCACCACGTAGTTGAAGATGCGTCTAAAGTGACAATTACCTTGAATGATCGTCGGGAAATTGATGCGACAGTCGTGGGAAGCGACGAGCGTACCGACGTCGCTTTGTTGAAAGTCAATGGTTCAGGTTTCCCGGAACTGCGTACTGGTGATGTCGATAAATTACGTGTAGGTGAACCCGTATTAGCAATCGGTTCACCTTTTGGTTTTGACTACTCCGCTTCTGCCGGGATTGTCAGTGCCAAGATGCGTAATATGATGGGCGAAACCGCAGTCCCATTTATTCAGACTGATGTGGCCCTGAATCCAGGTAACTCGGGTGGACCACTATTTAACCAGCGCGGTGAAGTGGTTGGGGTGAACTCACGAATCTTCAGTGGTACTGGCGGTTATATGGGCCTGTCATTTTCGATTCCCATTGATGTCGCTATGGAAGTCGCTGACCAGCTGAAACGTGATGGTAAGGTGACCCGTTCTTATCTGGGTGTAAGCCTGCAAGATATCGACCGTACTTTGGCTGAATCTTATAAATTATCTAAGCCAGAAGGTTCTTTAATTACCCAGGTGGCACCAAACTCGCCAGCGGCTAAAGCGGGTCTGCAAGCCGGTGATGTGATTTTAAAATACAATGGTACTGATATTTCACGCACTAGTCAGTTGCTGAACTATTTGAACCGTTCTGCACCTAAACAGCAGATCCAGCTAGAAGTACTACGTGATGATAAACGCCGTAGTATCAATGCAACACTCACGACTGCACCAGATGAAACGCCAGCCAAAGCAGGTAACCAGGCTCAGCCAAATAAAGGTCCGGTATTAGGCGTTACTATTCGGGAATTAAGCCCGGCTGAAAAAGAGCGTTTAGAGATTAAGGGTGGTGTAGTCATTCAGGATGTTCGTAGAGATGGGATCGCAGCTCAGGCACGGATTATGCCAAATGATGTCGTGACTCAAATCAATGGTAAAGCAATCTTGAACAGTAACCAGTTTGTGGAAGCTGTGGCAGATTTGAAAAAAGGTAGTGTTGCCCGTGTCGGTCTGATTCGTCAGGGTCAACGTGCCATTGTCGGGATGCGCATTTCATAAAATAAATGAATCTTCAATAATAAAAGACCGCTTGTATAGGCGGTTTTTTATTTTTCGCAATTTACCCGAGGCATAATTTCTGTAGACTCTGTATATAGAAAAAATTGCGATAAAGGATTAGAGAAAAGTGACCGGTATTTTTGACCAAGTTTTAAAGGTACAACCTGAACATATTGATCGTCTAGGACATGTGAATAACGTAGTTTATGTGCAGTGGATGCAGGATGTGGCCTCGGCGCATATCGAGCAATTAGGACTCGGTTTAAATGAGTATCTGCAACTTAAACATGCCATGGTTGCAGTTGAACATCATGTCCAGTATCGCAAGGCGGCATTTGAAGGGGATGAGCTGATTCTACGAACTTGGTTAAGTGATCTAAATGCCTTGTATTCATTCAGACAGTATGTATTTTATCGTCCGCAGGATCAGAATATCCTATTTACCGGTAACACGCAGTGGGCCTGTATCGAAATTGCGTCGGGTCGACCGAAGCGTATGTCGCCAAGTTTTACCCAAGCTTATCAGCCCCTCTCAGACAGTATTAACCCTTATGATTTTTCTACTTTATATTTGAGCGAAGAAGCAAAGGCGATAAGAGAAGAATCAATCTAATAAGGTGATGATATCGAGATTGAATAGAGGGGAGCTACCAAATAGGAAGCAGCTCATTTAACAAGCTGTTTTCTGAGAAAAAAGCTGAGGAAAAGAAAATAAAACATAAAGCGGTTACGTATTTAAGATAGGCGAGAGAGAAGAAAGATAATTCTTTTTCTGTATCTCCATTCTGCTATAATCCTCGGCAATTTCTATTCGGCTTTTGTTATGCAATGACTTTTTAAATTGCATGACGCGTTTTTTTCTCAAGGTAGCCCATGGCGCAAGCTAAAAAATCTGTTGATATTAAAAACATTCGTAACTTCTCGATTATTGCGCATATTGACCACGGTAAATCGACTCTGGCAGATCGTTTTATTCAAACTTGTGGTGGTTTGCAGGATCGTGAAATGCAGGCTCAAGTTCTTGATTCTATGGAACTTGAACGCGAACGTGGGATTACCATCAAAGCGGCTTCGGTCACCTTGTACTATACCCATCCAAATGGCCAAGAGTATCAGTTGAACTTCATTGATACCCCGGGACACGTGGATTTCTCTTATGAAGTTTCACGTTCTTTGGCGGCCTGTGAAGGTGCACTACTGGTGGTAGATGCAGCACAAGGTGTAGAAGCGCAGTCTGTTGCAAACTGCTATACCGCGATTGAGCAGGGTCTGGAAGTTTTACCAGTACTGAACAAAATTGACTTGCCACAAGCTGAACCCGAACGTGTAATTCAGGAAATTGAAGATATTATCGGGATTGAAGCGACTGAAGCACCGACCTGTTCAGCAAAAACTGGCCTAGGTATTGAAGGTGTGCTTGAAACGCTGGTGAATGTCATTCCTGCACCAACAGGTGAACGTGATGCACCGCTGCAAGCGTTGATTATTGACTCATGGTTCGATAACTACCTGGGCGTAGTATCTCTGGTTCGTGTGAAACAGGGTCGTGTTCGCAAGGGCGACAAGATGCTGGTGAAATCGACTGGTCAGACACATATCATCACTTCAGTCGGTATTTTCAATCCGAAGCATACTGAAACCGATATCCTTGAAGCGGGTGAAGTTGGTTTCGTGATTGCCGGTATTAAAGACATTTTTGGCGCACCAGTGGGTGATACCATTACACTGGCAACTACTCCAGAAGTTCCAACATTACCTGGTTTCAAAAAAGTAAAACCACAGGTATATGCGGGCCTGTTCCCAATCGATTCCAGTGATTTTGAACCTTTCCGTGAAGCATTGCATAAACTGCAAATCAATGACTCTGCGCTGTTCTTTGAACCAGAAAGTTCTGATGCTCTAGGCTTCGGTTTCCGCTGTGGTTTCTTAGGTATGCTGCACATGGAGATCGTACAGGAGCGTCTAGAACGTGAATACGATCTGGATTTGATCTCTTCAGCACCAACGGTAATTTATGAAGCAGTGATGAAAAATGGCAATACCATTTACATCGACAGCCCATCAAAAATGCCAGATGGTTCAACTGTTGAAGACCTGCGTGAACCAATTGCAGAATGTCATATCCTCGTGCCACAGGAATACCTGGGTAATGTCATGACCCTATGTATTGAGCGCCGTGGCGTACAAAAAGACATGAAGTTCATGGCGAACCAGGTCTCTGTTACTTTTGAAATTCCAATGGCTGAAGTGGTGATGGATTTCTTTGATAAATTGAAATCTTGTTCACGTGGTTTTGCGTCACTAGATTACAACTTTGTGCGTTTTGAAAGTTCATCACTGGTGAAAGTGGATGTCCTGATCAATGGTGAAAAAGTCGATGCACTCGCAATGATCTGCCACCGTCAGGATGCACGTCACCGTGGGATTGCACTGGTTGAAAAAATGAAAGACCTGATTCCTCGTCAGATGTTTGATGTGGCAATTCAGGCGGCTATTGGTGCGCAAATTATTGCCCGTTCTACCGTAAAAGCAATGCGTAAAAACGTATTGGCAAAATGTTATGGTGGTGACGTATCACGTAAGAAGAAACTTCTTGCAAAACAGAAAGAAGGTAAGAAACGTATGAAACAGGTGGGTAGTGTTGAAATTCCACAAGAAGCGTTCTTAGCTGTACTGAAAGTCGAACGCTAATACTATAAGGATAATAAGCCCATGGATTTTGATTTTAATTTGATTCTTGTTCCTGCGACCTTATTTTTTGTCGCGGTCTGGTTGCTGGATAAGTTTGTTCTGAAACAACGACAGACCAAAGGCAAGGGCAATGAAAACTTCATTATTACCTGGGCTTATGATTTCTGGCCGGTTTTGGCCGTCGTTTTAGTATTGCGTTCTTTCCTGTACGAACCTTTCAATATTCCATCAGATTCTATGGTTCCAACACTGGAAACCGGTGATTTTATCCTGGTCAATAAATTTGACTATGGTGTGAAATTACCGATTGTAAATACAAAAATTCTGGATACAGGTAGTCCGGAACGTGGCGATGTCGTGGTCTTCCGCTATCCGCCACAACCAACGATTAGCTATATTAAACGTGTAATTGGTTTGCCAGGTGATCATATTGTTTATGATCATGGTCAGTTAACCATTAATGGTGAGAAAGTAGCAAAAGTTCCAGTAGAATTCAGTCGTGAAAAAGATCGCCTGGATACGCCAAATTCGATTTATCATAAAGAAACCATTGGCGAACATACTTTCACTATGCGTGAGCTGGAAGGAGTCAATGTAGCTCGTCAGGCTCCATTCCTTAACTATATAGAAAATGGTAAGTTTTCAACTGAAAATGGTTTATATTGGGAAGTGAAAGTTCCAGAAGGTCATTACTTTGCGATGGGGGATAATCGCGATCAAAGTGCTGACAGTCGTTTCTGGGGCTTTGTTCCGGAAGAAAACTTAACAGGTCGCGCATTCTATATCTGGATGCATAAAGAACCTGGCTTTAAACTGCCATCGTTTAGTCGAAACGGAATAATCGATTAATTATTTCAGTCAGGAAAATAAAAAATGAAACATCAACAAGGTGCTTCGTATATTGGAATTTTATTTGCAATCGTGGGGTTTGCTTTTCTTGCCAAAGTGGCGATTGCAGTGTGGGGGCCATACTTTGATGATCGTATGGTGGACAATCAGATTGAGGAACTTTTAAAGAGTTCTCCGGCAAATATTGCGCCAGAAAAATTTCGTCAACAGATGGGTCAGCGTTTAGAAATGAACAATATTCGCGATCTGAAATTTGATGAAATTGCCAAGGTAACCAACACTGATGGTTTACAGGTGCACAAGAATTATGAAATTCGCAAGAATTTTATAATGAATATCGATTTAGTGATGAAGTTTGAGAAAGATTTTGATCAAAGCACAGTCAAAACTAAATGATGAGCGTCTTGCCAAACGGATCGGCTATCAGTTTAAACAAGCTGATCTGTTAAAACTGGCATTGACCCATCGTTCAGTCAGTCATAAACACAACTATGAACGCCTAGAATTTCTAGGCGATTCTCTTTTAGGAATGATCATAGCCAATTATCTCTTTACTGCTTACCCGCAGGAAAATGAGGGCCGTCTGACGCGTATGCGTGCGACTCTTGTCCGACAGGAAGCGCTAGGGAAAATTGCCAATGATCTAAAATTGAGTCAGAACCTGATTCTCAGTACGGGTGAGCTGAAATCGGGTGGTCATCATCGTGAGTCTATACTTGCGGATACGGTCGAAGCCATCATTGGTGCGATCTATGTGGATTGCGGTGATCTCACTGTATTACAGGCAATTGTGCTAAAATGGTACGAGCCGTATTTAGACAATATAGAGCCAACTGACCAGCTGAAAGACCCTAAATCACGCCTACAGGAATATTTACAAGCACGTAAAAAACCTCTCCCAGTTTACGAGGTTGTAGATATTCAAGGTGATGCCCCGAACCAGCATTTCAAAGTGGAATGCCAGGTAGAAGGCTTGCCGGTCATGGCCGGTGAAGGTTCAAGCCGACGATTCGCTGAACAGGCGGTTGCGGCAGATATTTTAAAACATTTGGAGCATAAGTCTTAATGACTACTCATTCCGATCACATTGATGCTGATCACGAGTCGCAAAGCGACAGCAATGACTTGATTAGTCAATTTTTCAGTGCACAGGGTACTGAAATTCCTTCTGATTATCGTAGCGGTTTCGTGGCGATTGTCGGACGTCCAAACGTGGGTAAATCAACCTTGATGAACCACTTACTGGGCCAGAAACTTTCAATTACTTCACGTAAACCACAAACCACACGTCATAAAATCGTAGGGATTGATTCACGTGAAAAGTCTCAGGCGGTATTTGTTGATACACCGGGGATGCATAAAAAAGAAGTGCGTGCCATCAATAAAATGATGAACCGAGCTGCGCACTCTGCATTGCGTGACGTGAACCTGGTGCTGTTTGTAGTTGATGCACAAAAATGGACCCAGAACGATGAGCTTGTTCTGGAGAAATTAAAAAATGCGGATATGCCAGTCATTCTGGTGATCAACAAGCTGGACACGTTCGAGAACAAGAATGAGGCCTTACCGCTGATTCGTGAACGTGCCAAACTGATGAACTTTGCTGAAATCGTACCGGTGTCTGCACTTCGTGGTGCCAACCTCGAACACTTACGCGATACGATTGCCAAGTACCTGCCATTCCAACCGCCGCTATATTCACTGGATCAGCTTACCGATCGTTCAGAACGTTTTCTGGCTTCTGAAATTATCCGTGAAAAAATCATGCGTCAGTTAGGTGAAGAACTGCCATACGATTTAACTGTTCAGATCGAATCTTTCAAAACTGAAGAGCCGACCCTGAACGAAAAAACAGGTCGTATGAAGCCGGCATGTACTTATATTGATGCCACCATTTTCGTTGATCGTGCTGGCCAAAAAGCCATTGTGATTGGTGAAAAAGGCTCCAAGCTGAAAAAAATCGGTATGGATGCTCGTGTCGACATGGAAAAAATGTTCGAGCAGAAAATCATGCTAACGCTTTGGGTGAAAGTCAAAGGCGGCTGGTCTGATGATGAGCGGGCACTGAAAAGTCTAGGTTATAGCGACATTTAAATTGGACGGGAACGGATCATGATGAAATTTCTGGCAGTCATTGCATGTGTTTTATTTTTGCAGGGCTGTATTCATAAAGTAGTGACCGTTCCTGCCAAAGTTGCCTATAAAACCACAAAGTACGCGGTCAAAGGGACCGCGGCTGTTGTGGGTGCCGCCATTCCTGATGGGGATGACGAAGAAGACGAGAAAAACTCAAAAAAGAATAAAGATTAAAGAAGCAGCCTATGCGTAATGAAGTGCTGCATGGATACCTGATTCATCATCGTAAATATCGCGATCGCAGTCATATTGTGCATTTATTTACCCAGGAATATGGCCGTATCGACGGGATACTGAGACAAAATCCTCCACCCCAATATCAACCCATTAGCTTGCTGGCCTCGGGCAAATCTGAACTTAAAAATTTCACCAAATTAGAAATTGTTAATCAGCCGATCTTTTTTTTCGGCGATGCCTTCTTTTCTGGCTTTTATCTGAATGAAATCCTGTTGCGTTTATGTCCGCTTGAAGTGCAAATGCCGCTGACCTTTGCCAAATATGGCGAAACGTTGAATGCCTTGCAAAAACTCTCCGATCAGGAAAATCCCAATACTTATTTAAAACAGGTTTTGCGTCAGTTTGAACATATTTTATTGGAAGAACTTGGCTATGAACTGGATTTTTCGGTCGATGCCAATCAGGCACAAATCAATCCCTTGCAACATTACTATTTTCAGTTGAATGAAGGTTTTATGCCTTCGGCCAAGGCCTTGCGCTCAACCATGTCAGGTCAGCAGATTTTAACAATGCAGCACTATGAAAATGGTAGGGATTTTAATCCAGAACAGTTACAATTACTGACGAAGCTATATCGACAGGTGATCACTGCTTTACTTGGTGACCGACCACTGAAAAGTCGACAATTGTGGATCCAAAATTCTCAATCTCAATAGTAGTTAGGAAAATAGTATGGCTGCATTACTTGGTGTCAATATTGACCATGTCGCAACTTTAAGACAAGCACGTGGTACGACGTACCCAGACCCAGTCAATGCTGCATTGATCTGTGAGCAGGCCGGTGCAGAGGGAATTACCCTGCATTTGCGCGAAGACCGTCGACATATTCAGGATGAAGATGTACGTCGTATGCGTTCGGTATTGACTACCCATATGAACCTGGAAATGGCCGTAACTGATGAAATGGTGGCGATTGCTAAAGAAATCCAGCCGCAGCATGTCTGCTTTGTACCAGAAAAGCGTCAGGAAGTGACGACTGAAGGTGGTCTGGATGTCGTTGGTCATTTTGAAGATGTGAAAAAAGCCACCCAGGAACTGTCTGCGATTGGCTGTGACGTGTCGCTATTTATTGATGCAGACATTGCCCAGATTGATGCGGCAGTCGCTTGTGGCGCACCTACAATTGAGCTTCATACAGGTGCTTATGCCGATGCTGACACGCCAGAAGCACAGCAAGTTGAGCTGGATCGCATTATCAAAGGGGCAGAGTATGCGGCTTCTAAAGGTCTGGTGGTCAATGCAGGTCACGGTCTGAACCTGGATAATGTCACTCCAATTGCTGCGATTCCTCAAATTCATGAATTAAATATTGGTCACTCGATTATTGCAGATGCAGTTTTTGTTGGACTGGCGCAAGCTGTACAACAAATGAAGGCTGCAATTAAAGCTGCGCGTTAAGATTGCAAAAGATATATGTCAAATATTGATTATGATGAACTGATGAAGCCTGTCATTAGCTTCTTAGGTTGTGAAACACCAAAAGCCTGGCTCGATGAGGCATTACAGAATCTGGAAATTCTGATGCAGGATCATGCCAACTGTGAGAAGAAAGCAGCCAGTACAGCAATGAACCTGATGTTCCGCTATAGCTTCTTTGTAGATTTACAGGTGAAACTGGCGCAACTGGTACGGGAAGAAATGCTGCACTATGAGCAGGTGCTGGAATTCATGAATAAGCGTGGCCAGCAATGGATTGGACTCAGTGCAGGACGTTATGCAGGTGGCTTACGCAAAGAAATCCGTACCTATGAGCCAGAGGCGCTGATTGATGTGCTGGTGATTGGTGCTTTTGTAGAAGCACGTTCTTGTGAGCGATTCTATGCGCTTGCGCCGCTGGTGGATGATGAGCTAGGACGTTACTACCGTTATTTGCTTAAATCTGAATCTCGCCATTTTGAGGACTACTTGGCCTTAGCTTTAGATGTGGCTAAAACTGCAAAACTGAAAAATCCACAAGAAGATATTCAAAGCCGAATTGAGCATATCCGTGAAGTAGAAAAGAATCTGATTCTTAGTCCAGATGAAATGTTCCGTTTCCACAGTGGTGTACCTGCAAAAGCAGCTTAAAAAGCTACTCAATTAAGACATTAAAAAATATCCTCCAAATCGGGGGATTTTTTTATAAATATAAGATTCGCTACCTAGCTTATTTATCTATTGAAAGGATTTAAAATAGCCTAAGCATTTTATAATTTGATTAGAAGGAAAAACTTGAAGTGCAAGATAGCAAAAGCTGTCGTCAATTTTAGAATAACGGCTTATAACAGCACATTTGATTAAACGAGAATATAAGCCAATCTAACTAGGTAAATAAAAGGGCAGAGTAAGAATATATAAGAGAAAAGAAGAATCGAATCATTTTATAAATGAAATTTCAGGCAATAAAAAAGCCCAAGTCTTAAATGCTTGGGCTTGCTTGAATTTGGCTCTCCCACCTGGGCTCGAACCAGGGACCTGCGGATTAACAGTCCGTCGCTCTACCGACTGAGCTATGGGAGAATCTGAATGAGATTATAGAGAGATTTTGCAAAGGGTCAAGCAAAAACTGTCATATTTATTACAAATTGCACTTATCTGATTTTAATTTAAACGATTGCATTAAATTCTTAAAAAATGCTTGTCAGAACAAATTTCACTTGCTAGATTGAAAACATAAAGTCGTTTGACCAAATGGTCAAACAGTGTGGATTTAAACCTACTTGCCAGCACAAAAATGGCTAAACCGGAGAAAGCGAATGAATACGCTCACTATCCCTCAAATCTTCTCTCAACTGTCTTTTTATCAAGATCATTATCTCGATATTATTCAAGATTCAGCTCAATACTTTACCCCTGTGGCTGGTGCAGAAATCCGTTTATGGCCCTTAGCGACCAAACAATTGTATCTGGGTGACTTGCTGCAATTATGGTTTGCAGAAAAGTGGCTGGTCGAACAAGAACGCCAATTTAGCTTTGAGATCTTTCTGAACACGCCTGAAGCACAGCAAAAAGATCTTTATATCTATGCGTTTGCTGGTAATCTTCTGACCGGATCGAACCAGTCTAAAGTGTGGCAAGCTTCTGGTAAAGAAATTCGGGAACTGAGTGTGGCAAATGTTTCCAAGCATTATTTTGAATATCGGGCTTTGACCCAACCGAAGCTGGTAAAAGCACCGCAAGGGAAATGGGGCGTACTTTAAGCCTTAAACACGTTAATGGTCGGAATTGCGAAAAATCATACAGGTTGCTGTGGCATGGGCATAAATACGACCTTCGTCATCCAGAATTTGACCTTCGGAAATACCTAGGTTTTTACTGAGATTAATTGATTTTCCGATCGCTTTTAGTTCTTGGTTGTGAGGAATTGGACGGCACATTTTTACATTCAGATCAATTGTGCCATAACCGACACCGGCTTCAAGTAAAGTATGAATCGCGCAGCCTGTTACCGTATCTAAAACAGTTGCAGCAAAACCGCCATGTACACCTCCCATAGGATTCAGATGGCGTTCATCTGCTTTTACAACAAAGGTCACATGTCCCGGTTCGACTTCGCCAGCAGACATGGGAATGGTGGTTGCCATAGAAGGCATAGACAGATTGCCCTTAAGCATCTTTTGCATAATCTGCAAACCTGAAAGATTCTTGAGATCCATAGCTTGTCCTTATTATTTTAAATACTGGATTTGAATGACAAGTTTAGGCAGATGGTGCTTCGATCAGCAATAAAAAATTGTATGAGGAAATGTACAAAGCCTTTTACTTATGATGAATCCGGTAAAATGATTAAAAATAATAATACCGAGGAAGAATAATCATGAAAGCGAGATGTTTATGCGGAGCGACTCGATTTGAAGTTCAGCTCAGAAATCATGAAGTTGCTGCCTGTCATTGTTCCATGTGCCGCCGCCAGACAAGTGGACCATTAATGTCGATTGATATAGAAAATATTCACTTTATTGATCAGCAGCATTTATCTGTTGCAAGTACTTCTGAATGGGCAGAGCGTGGTTTTTGCAATGCCTGTGGTACTTTTATTTTCTGGCGGACCAAAGATCATTCCTTTGCCAATATTAATGTATTTACTTTGGAGCAACTGCCAGAGGATCTGGATTTCAATTTAGAAATTTATATAGATCATCAGCCAGCATTTTATTCATTTAACAATCAAACCAAAAAAATGACAGAAGCTGAAGTCATTGCCATGTTTCAGCAACCTGATTCTTGAAATAAATATAATCAGATAAAGGAAGAGTAAGTCTCATAATTTGATCTGATGAAAATAATCTTTTTAAAACTAAGAACACTATATAAGTGCATATATCTCATTAAAAAATACTGATCAGCAGGTTCGTATTTCAAATAGCATCCTGCTTTTCATGTCATGATCATTCTTTCTTTTGATTAAATTGTTAAATTGGAACGAAAAAAACTCATAGTTTCTGAGCTCAATAAATTATTATTTTCTATAAGCGAACTAAAGATAGAAACTAAACTTTTCTATAAAAATCAATAAATATAAAGATTTATGGCACAAGGATTGTATGTGATTTCCACTGTATATCTCGGTTTTAAATAATTCAGTTTAAAAATAAAACCCGAGAAAAGAATTAAGAATAGAGTGATTTTGCAATGAAACAGTTTTTGCATCTTTGGGTACCGATTTTTTTGAGTAATAGCATCATAATGTTGGTCGGAATATTTGACATGATTTTCCTGTCTCATTACTCACCGCAACATGTGGCTGCTATGGCTGTGTGTTTATCTATTTATTCTTTATTATTTGTTTCGGGGACGGGGATTTTGCAGGGTATGATGCAGGAACTTGCTGAAGCATATGGGCGACGTGCTTTTGATAATATTCAAAAAATTCTGAAACAGAGCATCCTTATTGTCATCGTCCTGTCTGTATTTGCAGGATGGCTATTAACTCATGCAGATCCTTTGCTACATCTGTTAAAAGCAGATAGTGCATTACAGGCTTTGATTCAACCTTGTTTATGGTTACTAGCTTGGACGCTTCCAGCGCATTTGTTAGTACGTATTTTATATATTTTAACGCAAGCCTGTGGTGAGGCGAAGCGTGTGTTCTATGCCAATATTTTTTATCTGATATTCAAAGTGAGTTTGGCCTATTGCCTGATTTTTGGGATTCAGGGTTATGTACCTGCCTATGGGGTTAAGGGAGCTTTCATTGCTCATCTGACTGTTCAATGGGCACTATTAGTGGTGTATTACCTAATATTTCTAGAAAAGCAGTTGCGTGTGCACTGGTCCGGACAATTCTTCCATTTTAAAACTTTGCTAAAAGTCTTAAGAATCGGCTTACCCTCAGCAATTGTCGTATTTATTGATGTCTTTACAATTAGTGCGATTGCATTATTGATCTTGCCTTTGGGGGAGATAATGGTGAATGCGCATCAAGTAGCGATGGGTTTGGCTGGCCTGCTGTTTATGGTGCCATTTTCGATGAGCTCTGCTTTTAGCATTCTGGTCTCTACCAGGATTGGTGCAAATCAAGTGCAATCTGCCTGGGATTTAACTTTTAAAGCGTTACGTGTGGTGGTCGCAAGCGCAGTTGTTTTGGCGATCTTGATCGCAATTTTTCAAAAACCGATTGTGGCGCTATTTAGTGATAATAAGGATGTACTTGCGGTGAGTCTGGCATTGATGTTCTTATTGTGCTGGATGCATATTTTTGATGCGATTCTGGTGGTTAGCGTCAATATGCTGCGCTGCTGGAAAGTGGTGGTATTCCCCATGTTTATCTTTAGTGGAGTACTGCTATTAGGTGGATTGGGCGGAGGCTGGTATTTGGCTTATCATCCAGTATTGCTCTTCAATCTCAATCTGGACGTCTCAGGAATAAGTGGTTTCTGGTGGATGCTGGCTATTTCCTATACCTTTGCCGCATTGATGTGCTTGCTTTGCTTGGGACTTAAATACCGTAAGCATCTACAAACTGCATAAAAAAACCCGCGATCATCGCGGGTTTTTTTATCTAATCAATTAGATTATTTCGCAGCTTTTTCAGCTTCGATAGAAGCAATCGCCTCATCAACGCCTTCGATAGAATCAGCAGCTTTTTTGATACGTGCAAGCGCATCAACTAATACTTCGTCAGCAGTTGCGTAAGAGATACGCATGAAACCACCTAGACCGAATGCATCACCAGGAACGACTGCAACACCAGTTTCTTCCAGTAACCAAGCAGAGAATTCTGTGCAAGAGTTCAGGCCTTTCGCACGAATCAATGGTTTGATGTTTGCGTATGCATAGAATGCACCATCAGCAGGTAGGCAAGAAATACCTTTAATGTCATTCAAGCCATTCACAACCAGGTCATGACGACGTTTGAATGCTTCAACCATTGGTACAAGAACGTCTTGAGGACCATTCAATGCAGCTTCTGCAGCAACTTGTGAAATAGAAGTTGGGTTAGAAGTTGACTGAGACTGGATTTTTTTCATCGCACCGATCAGTTTAGCAGGGCCCGCTGCATAGCCGATACGCCAGCCTGTCATTGCATATGCTTTAGACACACCGTTTAATACGATAGTGCGGTCGTAAAGGTCTGGGGCAACAGTTGCGATGTTGTAGAATTCATCTTCCCAGCGGATTGGTTCGTACATGTCATCAGATGCGATGAATACTTCTGGGTATTTACGCAGTACTGCAGCTAAAGCTTCTAATTCAGCTTTAGTGTAGATCATGCCAGTCGGGTTAGAAGGGCTGTTTAATACCACTAGACGAGTTTTGTCAGTGATCGCAGCTTCTAATTGCTCAGGAGTAATTTTAAAACGTTGTTCTTCACCACATTTCACGATTACTGGTGTACCTTCAGCAATGATCACCATATCTGGATAGCTTACCCAGAATGGAGCAGGAATGATCACTTCATCACCTTTGTTTAACAAAGCAAGTGCCAAGTTAAAGAAAGACTGTTTACCACCACAAGAAACCAGGATTTGGTTTGCTTGATAGTCAAGGTTATTGTCACGTTTTAATTTAGCAATAATTGCTTTTTTAAGACCTGGCGTACCATCAACAGCGGTGTATTTGGTGAAACCGTTGTTAATTGCTGCAATTGCTGCATCTTTGATGTGTTGAGGGGTATCAAAATCTGGCTCACCTGCGCCCAAACCAATAACGTTGTGACCAGCAGCTTTCAGTTCAGCAGCCTTATTTGTCACAGCAAGCGTAGGGGACGGTTTGATGGCATTCACACGATCAGAGAGACGTACGTCCACGGCAGTATTCCTTCTTATAGGGATTAAAAAATAAAAAGCACATTATCTTAGCCTAAAATGGTGCACATTGGGCAAAAGAATTTGGAAAAATATACGAAAAAAATGCTGAATCAGTGCAACCTTATCTTGAACATCGATAGGTAGTTTAGATAGACATGAACTAAGAATATGCTTTGAGGATGAGAATAATAGGGGAAATATAAACTAAAAATGGCCACTTTAAAGTGGCCATTTATGTGAGAAAGTGTTGTTGTTATGCACTAAAACGTGACAAATCTTCTTCAGGACGGGCAGTCAGCACTTCAATGCCATTTTTTGTTACCAAAAGAGTGTGCTCATATTGAGCCGATAATTTATGGTCTTTAGTGACCACAGTCCATTTATCACCCAGCAGTTTGGTTTGCCAAACACCGGCATTCACCATTGGTTCAATCGTAAAAGTCATACCTTCTTCAAGAACCATACCGGTATCTGGTTGACCATAGTGCAGAACTTGTGGTTCATCATGGAAAGTCGTACCGATGCCATGGCCACAGTATTCACGGACAACGCTAAAGCGTTCAGATTCAACATATTTTTGAATCGCATGACCAATGTCACCAATAGTAGCACCTGGTTTCACCACAGCCATACCACGATACATGGCTTCTTGAGCGACTTTGCACAGACGGTTTGCCAGGATTGAAGTTTCACCACCCACGATGTACATCATATTGGTATCCCCATGGAAACCATCTTTGATGACAGTGACGTCAATGTTTAAAATATCGCCTTTTTTCAGGATCTTGTTTTCAGATGGGATCCCGTGACAGACCACATGGTTTACAGATGTACAGATTGTATGCTGGAAAGCAGGGCGGCCAGGCGCTGCACCATAACCTAAACATGCAGGAATGGCATTCTGCACATTTACAATATAGTCATGACAAATCGTATCCAATTCCAGTGTCGTTACGCCGGGTTTGATATGCGGTTTGATCATATCCAACACTTCTGCAGCCAGTCGTCCAGCGATACGCATCTTTTCGATATCTTCAGCGGATTTGATTAAACGACGGGGAGCTTGATAAGTAGTGTTCATGATCTCTAAAAACTTTTGGAAATTTGTATGTGACTATGGTATAAATAGCCGCCCATTTTATCAAATGCTTTTTCGTGAATATATTTGCGAGGCTGATTGAATGGTGTATTAAAAATCCGCACATATATCGTCACATTACTCTGGGTGCCCGCAAGGGTGGAGAATGCGGATATATGGAGGCCTAACCCAAACTTTAAGGTAAAGAAAATGGCAGATTACAACGTAAGCATGCGCGACCTTCTACAAGCTGGCGCGCACTTTGGTCACCAAACTCGTTTCTGGAACCCAAAAATGCGTCAATACATCTTTGGCGCGCGTAACAAAATTCACATCATCAACCTTGAGCACACTGTTCCTGCGTTAAATGATGCTTTGAACTTCGCTAACCAATTAGCTAGCAAAAAGAACAAAGTTTTGTTCGTTGGTACTAAACGTGCTGCTTCTGCAATCATCCGTGAACAAGCTCAACGCGCTGGTCAACCATACGTAGATCACCGTTGGTTAGGTGGTATGTTGACGAACTGGAAAACTCTTCGCCAATCTATCAACCGTTTAAAAGACCTTCAAACTCAATCTCAAGACGGTACTTTCGCTAAACTTACTAAACGTGAAGCTTTAGAACGTAGCCGTGAGATGGAAAAACTTGAACGTGCTTTAGGCGGCGTTAAAAACATGGGTGGTTTACCTGACGCATTATTCGTAATCGACGTTGATCACGAAGCGATTGCAATTAAAGAAGCTAAAAACCTTGGTATTCCTGTAATCGGTATCGTTGATACTAACTCTAACCCAGACAACGTAGACTACGTTATTCCGGGTAACGACGATGCGATCCGTGCAGTAACACTTTATGCTTCTGCTATGGCTGATGCGATTCTTGCTGGTAAAGAATATGCTCAATCACAAGCAAATGCACAAGCTAAAGCAGAAGAAGCTCCTGCTTCTGAGGCTTAATGCGTTAGACGCTAGCTTGTCATTTTTGCGACACGTGATGGTGGCAAAGTAAGCGTTATGTATGCAGGCGGCCCATGAGAATCCTCTGGGCCGTTTCTGTTCTAAAAAGAATTCATTTTCTACCGAATTTAGGAGATAAACATGACTGCAGTTACAGCAAGCATGGTTAAAGAACTGCGTGATCGTACTGGTCTAGCAATGATGGAATGTAAAAAAGCTTTGACAGAAGCTGGTGGTGACATCGAATTAGCGATCGACAACCTTCGTAAATCTGGTCAAGCAAAAGCAGCTAAAAAAGCTGGTAACATTGCTGCTGACGGCGCGATCACAATTGCTCAAGAAGGCAACAAAGCAATCCTTCTAGAAGTAAACTGCCAAACTGACTTCGTTGCTAAAGACGAAAACTTTGCTGGTTTCTCTGCGAAAGTTGCTGCTGCTGCACTTGCTGCAAACGAAACTGACGCTGCTAAAATCGCTGAACTTAAACTTGAAGATGGCGCTACTGTAGAAGAAGCTCGTATTGCGCTAGTTCAAAAAATCGGTGAAAACATCCAAGTACGTCGTGCGAAAATTGTTGAAGGTGAAAACCTTGCTGTTTACAAACACGGTCTTCGTATCGGTGTTGTTGTATCTTACTCAGGTGATGCTGAAACTGGTAAAGGCTTGGCAATGCACATTGCTGCATTCAACCCGGTTGCTGTAAATGCTGAACAAGTTCCTGCTGACCTTATCGCGAAAGAAAAAGAAATCGCTGAAGCAAAAGCACTTGAATCTGGCAAACCAGCAAACATCGTTGAGAAAATGGTTGTAGGTTCTGTTGAGAAATACCTGAACGAAGTTGTTCTTGAGCGTCAACAATACGTAATCGACAACGACAAGAAAGTTGCTGAAGTTCTTAAAGCGACTGGTACTACTGTTGCTAACTTCGTTCGTTTCGAAGTCGGTGAAGGTATCGAGAAAAAAGCTGAGCTTTCTTTCGCTGAAGAAGTTGCTG
Organism: Acinetobacter sp. YH12235; assembly: GCF_013417705.1. Classification (NCBI taxonomy): domain Bacteria; kingdom Pseudomonadati; phylum Pseudomonadota; class Gammaproteobacteria; order Moraxellales; family Moraxellaceae; genus Acinetobacter; species Acinetobacter sp. YH12235. The sequence continues at coordinate 232,198 of NZ_VPDL01000001.1, forward strand.
CTGCTCAGGCTGCTGCAAAATAATTCAGTAACGAATTAGAAAAAGCCCCGAATGGGGCTTTTTTTGTGACTAAATAAAGAATAATCAAAGAGAAATTATGGCAAATAAAACCAATATGGGGATCGGGGCTGTCATTGCACTTTTGTTGGCTGCTTATTTAGGTCTGGATTTATCAGAATCTAAACAACCGACCAATACTTTTGTACCTTCAGCAGAAGTTGCGTTTCGAGAGCAGACTCATGTTCAAAAAAGTACCCATAAGGTTTCTGATGATACCCAGCGTATAGAGCAAGCTTACCAGCAAAGACAAAGTGATCTTCAGGTTCAGGCGAGCGGTAAGGTGGTAGTGTTATTAAAAGATGATAATGAAGGTTCCCGTCATCAGAAATTTATTCTGGAATTATCCACTGGTCAAACTGTATTAGTTGCGCACAATATTGATCTGGCGCCACGCATCCAGAATATGCAAAAAGGGGATCAGGTTGAGTTTTTTGGTGAGTATGAATATAGCGACAAAGGTGGGGTGATTCATTGGACCCATCATGATCCATCTAATAAGCACATCAGCGGTTGGTTAAAACACCAAGGAAAAACCTATCAATAAGGGAATTTTCCTTGGTTTTATAAATGTAATGATATTACATACGCTTTAAGCGCACTGTATTGCCTCAGATTGACGAGATTTCCATTTAGGTAGGACTTTGCCTAAATAGGCATCCATGCACCATAACGGGCCAATGAGAAGGAATTGAAGGTCTTTGAAGAAAGAAGGCTTTTTACCTTCAACTTTATGTCCATAAAATTGCCCAATCCAGGCAAAAACAAACAAGGCTATAAAGAAGCCCACACCTACAGGTAAAACCCAGATGAACCAAGCCATCATCAGGGTTAAAGCTGCCATTGCTACAGCCAGTACAATATCTAGACGTGCATAAAACACAAAAGCCAGAACCAGGAGCAGGGCAGTCAGTAAAGCGCTAAAGTGCGCCATGATGCCAATAATGGAAAAATAGATGGCAGGCACGCAGACCCAATGGATCAGTTTGTTGGTTTTGTTTTGATGACTTTCACTATATTCATCTAACCATTCGGATATTGTTTTCATTCTATCGCTCCCATCCATGAACGTACTGTCAGTTTTCAAAATATAAAACAGTTTGGAGGTATGGTCAAAATGAAATCGATAGTGGGTTGATAAGGGTTAGAGAAGGCTTATACCTGAATGGAATAACATCGCCAGTATTAAGGATAAAAGCAAGTCGAATGCTTGCTCTACATCACCAAATAAAAAAGCCACATGACTGTGGCTTTTGAGTTAAATGTAGAGCGGTCAAATCTTATGAGTTTGGCCCATCTACACGCTCAATATTGACATGTGCAGTACCCGCATTGGTAATACCAAGCTGTTTAGCAGCACCGTAAGATAAATCTAGAACACGGTTGCCATGGAATGGACCACGGTCATTCACCTTCACAACAACACTCTTACCATTGTTTTTGTTAGTCACGCGGATAAAGCAGTTTAATGGCAGGCTACGGTGTGCAGCAGTCATTGCATTCATATCGAATGTTTCACCACTGGCAGTTTTACGGCCATGGAACTGACGACCATACCAAGATGCTGTACCTGTCTGACTGAATTTACGAACTGTGTTTGAAGCAACATTGTTCAGTTTCTCAATCACTGAAGGCTCTTCTGCAGGAATTGCAATTTTTGCTGCAATGGTTTGACGACGAACTTTATCGCCAGAACGCTCAGTGATTGAAAGGCTGTTCAAATTTGTGAAATTTGAATTGAAGCTTTGAGCTTCTTTATTTAATACACGCGCTGCAAGACGCGAATTGTCATGATCATTATTGAATGATGACGACTGAACCATATCTGCTTGCGATTGCGTTAGGGTAACGGTCGCGGCAATGGCCATAAAGTACTTCAGAAAAGAAGAATGCATTGAATCAACTCCTAACAGCATGTTTCATTAGATTGGGCCTAAGTAGCTGATAACCCTATAAACATGCCTGATATTTAACTTATGCAACTACATTTAACGAATTGGATAATATTCATGCTGGCAACTGGCTGTCTAGTATTTAATTAAAATAGTTAAAAAAAGTACGCAAAATAAACAATGAGTGATTAAAAAATAATCAATATTGTAACAAGGCGTAAAAAATGCCTAAAATTTAGGCATTTTGTTTAATAAAAATCTTGACTTTAATAGTATGTAGTAATTTTTACTGTTATCGGCTCGTAATTTCTGTACCTAAAAGCCACAATGCAGTGGCATACATACGACTACGATTGTACGTGGTAATCACTTGAAAATTCGGATAAGTAATATAGTAAATCGGTCCGTAATTTTCTTGTAATTGAATGACATTGACCATATCAAGATCATCAATACGAACAATCGGATTCATCGGACTGATTCCTTGGGTTTTGATTACTCCATAAGGTGTTGGCTGAGTCAGATCTTTGGCGATGACAGAATCAGGATTCGAACCGCTATAACGGGCAGGGAAGGCAATTGGCTGATCACGTTGCCAGCCATTTTGAGCCAGATAGTTTGCAATTGAACCAATCGCATCTACCGCAGAATTGCGCAGATCGATATGGCCATTGCCATCATAGTCGACCCCATACTTTGGAATATTACTTGGCATAAACTGCGGATAGCCCACAGCACCTGCATAAGAACCCACGATCGAGGATGCTGACACACCATCTTTATATGACCATGCGATCAATGCCGCCAGTTCATCCTGGAAGTATTGCGCACGACGTTCATAACCAAAGCCAAGAGTTGCCAGTGCATCACGGGTCACAAATGAACCCTTGTTGCTGCCAAAACCGGTCTCTACCCCCAAAATACCCAAAATGATCGATTGTGGTACACCAAACTGCTGCTCAGCGCGATTTAGTGTTGCAGCATATTGCTGCTTGAAACGTACACCACGTTGAATCGTACCTTCAGACAGAAAATTGGTCTTATAGGCATACCAAGGCTTACTTTCACCTGGACGATTCATGATATTGATAATATTTGGAAGATTTTTTGCTCCCGTCATTGCACTGTCTACTTGCTGGGCACTTAGACCATAGGTCTGCATAGTGTTTTGCTTGAAACTGGCATAAGAGGGATGATATTGAAAATCGTTGGCCAGGCTTAAACTACTGAGTCCGAATGCACTGACAAGGATCGAAAGCTGCTTCAATTTTTTATAAAAATTCGATTTCAACATCTTGGTATGATTTCCAATTTTTTGATAGGTTTGTGGCTATGTCATTTGAATCGTGCCATGAAAAAGATCAATTCACTTTTCTCAATTTTCTGGCATTAGAGGCAATATTAAAGATAACATTCTGATGAATAGGAGTCATATAAACTCCCTTAAAAACAGGAAAGGGTTGGTTGTTTTTTCAGCATTTTGTATTTTAGTTCACAATAACTGTAACAAGCTATTTCTTAAGCCACAAAAAAAGCCTGACCGAAGTCAGGCTTAATCTGCATTATTTGAATAAATATGCGGCTTTATTCAGTAAAGAATAGGGTGTCGTGATATTCTGCCATTGCCTGAAGTTCATCCTTATTTAAATTCAGGATGATTTTATCTGCTGCAATATTAATCGCTTTGATTACCGCTGAAGCACCAATATCAGCAGCCTTGCGTTTAATCATGCCTAAATCTAAGGTTTTATTAAAGTCGACCATGAAATGACGTACAGTCGCTTCACCAAACTGTTTGTACAGATTGCTGAGACTCTGCTTATCGACACTTTGGCCAGCTTTTAATTCTGCATAATGGTGTTTTAGATTGGTGACCAAATTGGCATCCAGAGGTTCACCAATACGGAAATTTCCTTCCGGATCTTTAAACAGGCTGCGCTCAGAAAAAGCAATCGACTCCTTGACGACTTCATTTGGTGCTTTACCCAGCAACTGTTTCAGTAACACTGCTACAGTGGACTTGATATAGCCCGCCAGTTTTTCTGCCGTATCGCGTTTTTCGCTTGCAGGAAAACGGCGTACCAGTTCAGTGAGAATCGCATCAATAATTTCATCATTAATCATTAATGCGGTTTTATCACGCAGTGGATAAAGTGGTTCACTCGAGTTTTTATTTTTCTGTGCAGTCTGAATTGTATTTAATAGTTCTGCAGAAGGAATAAAACCAAAAAAAGGCATTCTTAAACCTCAATGTTTTTTATTGTCGCGCTAAACGAATAGGGCGAGGCATCCATGTGGAATCCGATACACGACAAGGGTTGATATCCAATCCACCACGGCGTGTATAGGTCGCATATACCATCAGCTTTTCCGGTTTCAGATTTTGCCAAATATCGGCAAACATCTGTTCCACACATTGTTCGTGGAAACCGTTATGCTGACGGTAAGAAATAATATAAGCCAAAATACTCTTATAACAAGGTTTTTTGCCCTGATAGCGTATAAATACTGTACCCCAGTCCGGTTGTCCAGTGACTGGACAGTTACTTCTTAATAAATGTGAATAGAGTTGCACTTCGATATTTTCATCGCTTTGCTGATCTAAAGACAATAAAGAAGCATCTGGATGATTTTCCAGGCGTTCCGGAGTCAGGTCATCAATACAGATACCTTCAGGCTTGGAAATTTCCAGTTCATCGACATGGAAAAGATCTAAAGTAATTTCAGCATCGGCAGCTTTTGAGAGATCTTTTTCTACAGTTGCAATAAAGGCCTCTTTCGAATCAAACTTGGTAAAGTTCAGACTATTGAAATACAGCTTTAAAGACTTTGATTCAATGAGATTTGGGGAAAATGCTGGCAGGGTAATCCGACCAATCGCCACTTGAGGCACACCGGCAGCATTTAACCAAGAAATTTCAAAAACATGCCACCAGTCTTTGCCTTGCTGAATAGCTTCAACATGGGCATATTTTTCACGGGCAGGCGCACGAGAAATCGGGAACAAAATATCGGGTTGATACTCTGTTGGGTAGTTGGTGTCTTTACCAAGGAGAGAATGTTCTACACTCATTATTCACGCATTCCTGAACCACGAGACAATAAATAGTAAGCAATACCGTAAAGCACGGCACACCAGAAAGTAATCACGACCAATGAAACGGAAACATTGACATCACTATGACCTAAAATGCCGAAACGGAACGCATTGACCATATACACGATCGGGTTAACTAAAGAGAGATTTTGCCAGAACGGACTTAAGGCTGAAATCGCATAAAATACACCGCCTAAATAGGTCAGTGGTGTAAGTACAAAAGTCGGGATGATCGAGATATCATCAAAAGATTTGGCATAGACAGCATTAATAAAACCGCCTAGAGAGAATAATAGCGAGGTAATGAGTACTGTATATATAGTCACAAACCAGTTAGTAATATAAAGGTCTGCAAAAAACAGGCTCATGGCACTGACAATAATGGCAACAAACAGACCACGAATTACACCACCCAATACATAGCCCCATAAAATGGCATGTAAAGGTACAGGGCTCATAATTAGCTCTTCAATGCTTTTCTGAAATTTTGAGCTAAAGAAGCTGGAAGAAACGTTGGCATAACTATTAGTAATCACCGCCATCATAATCAGACCAGGGACAATAAACTCCATATAACTATAGCCGCCCATTTCCCCAATACGTGAACCGACCAGATTACCGAAGATCACGAAATATAGACTCATGGTAATGGCAGGTGGCAACAGGGTTTGTGGCCAGATCCGCATAAAGCGGCGAACTTCTTTATGAACGATGGTATATAAGGCGACGCCGAGCTGATTTATATTCATTGTGCAGCTCCATCCAGATTTTTCTCGACCATTTTCACAAACAGTTCTTCTAAGCGATTTGACTTGTTACGCATACTGCGTACTTGAATATTCTGAGATTCCAGTAACTGGAACAGGTCATTCATGCTATGAGCTTTATCCAGTGTCACTTCTAGGGTCATTGGATCAACTAAATTAAATTTCACACCAATAATTTCAATATTTAATGGCTCAATAGGCGCAGCCAGATCGAAGATAAAGGATTCTTCATTAAGCTGATTCAGGAAGTTCTTCATGGTGGTATCTTCTTTGATCACACCACGGTCGATAATCGCAATCCGACGACACAACATCTCTGCTTCTTCCAGATAATGAGTCGTTAAAATAATAGAAGTACCATTATTGTTCATTTCATTAAGAAAATCCCACATGGAACGACGCAATTCGATATCTACACCGGCGGTCGGTTCATCCAGAATCAGTAATTTTGGTTCATGCATCATCGCACGGGCAATCATCAGGCGACGTTTCATACCCCCTGAAAGCATACGAGCTTGGGTAGAGCGTTTTTCCCAAAGACCCAGTTTATTTAAATATTCTTCAGCACGCGCTTGGGCAATTTTTTTAGGAATACCGTAATAACCGGCTTGAGTGACCAGAATATCAAAGGTTTTTTCAAACTGGGCAAAGTTAAATTCTTGGGGCACCACACCTAGACATTGTTTGGCTTCAGAAGGGTGGGTATCCAGATTGTGGCCAAAAATCTCAACGGTTCCAGAGGTTTTTCTTGTTAATGAACTGATAATACCAATAGTAGTGGACTTGCCCGCGCCATTAGGTCCTAACAGGGCATAGAATTCACCTTCAGGTACAGTTAAGTTGATTCCTTTAAGTGCCTGAAAACCATTTCCATAGGTCTTCGACAAATCCCTTAATGTCAGCGCATCAGTCATAGAGATCTCAAATGGTGAAAAGTTGAGATATTGTGAGTGATCTTGCAGAATAAACCAAGTCATTCACATGGAATTCTCTGTTGCTGTTTTGGCACACTGTATAAAGGATAGGCATAAAAATAACGAAGTTATAGATAGTTGCTTTACCTTATGCGAATTTTTGTTATGATGTGCGCATTCCAAAAAGCTGCGGCCATAGCTCAACTGGATAGAGTACAGGTCTCCGAAGCCTGTGGCGTGGGTTCGAGTCCCGCTGGCCGCACCATCATTTTATAAGTTCACTTTCCTCATTAGATTAAAAAATCAATTTCAGATCTATAAAATAAATTATGGATTCTCTTCCTCTTCATCCTGATGTTTTTGACGTATTTGATCTCTTTTAACCTGAGGGTCTTGATTCACGCCTAACTGACCGCGTTGAATCTCTCGATCCTGTTTCTCTTGTGGATCTAATTCTTCTTCTGGAAACTCTTCATTCAGTTCTTCATCTGGTTTAGCCATCGGGAATTACCTCTTGTTGAGAATATATATATGTATAAGTCGCCCTAGTCCTTTAATTCTATACCCTAGTCCTTTAATTCTATAAAAGTGGATGAATTACATTGTTGTATTTAGAAATGATTTGATTCTAGGTATTGTTGCGAATGTAAGATTACTTTTGTAATTGAAAAATTCTTCAAGGTAGATAGAAGTAAATGAAGATTTAAGTAAAAATATAAGTTTTATAAATTAATTTATTCTAAGTTCATAGTTCATGTAATTCATCATGCTATAAATATATATGCCACTATTTTCATCATTTAACACAACGGTTAGAAATAAGTCGTTATATGATGAAGCCTTTGTTACGACCCAATCATAATTATCCTAAATTTTTTGCATGCTTAAATGATGTATTTTGCCAATTTTTTAAAGCTAAAAATTGGAATTTTTCATAAGAATTGATACACATTTGAGAATTCTAACTTTATATATCTCATTTGAGAAAATGAAAAGAAAAAATCTTTAAATAAAAAAATGATATGTTGATTTAAGTTGTTGAAAATAATAATTTAATATTGAAAATTTTATTTTTGGAAAGAAAGTTAGATAGCTAAAATTTTAGAAGGAATATCCTCAGCAGAAAATTTTTATCAAATAATAATTTATAAAATTTTAAAAATATTATTTACAAATTGCATACAAAGTGGAATGATTATACAATTAATTAGGGGATTTTTTATGCAAATTCTACAAATTGGGCTGTTGTTAATTCTTCTTATATGTGCTCTCACATCCATTATTGTAGGTGTAATCCTCAGTGATTTTATATTTGGAATAATCGGTCTATTGTCCATTGTGGCTGCAAGCCTAGTCTTACAAGCGTGTAAAAACAGCTTAAAAGATCCTTTCAGGACGAAGGAAAGATGATCTATTTCATGTAAAGATAAAAATACTAGGGAGGGGGAAAGAGGCTTCTTAAAATCAGTAATGCATCATTTAATAAGATGAAGAAAATAAATCTAAAAAATAGAAATAATAAGGGGTTAATAATGAACATACTAAAAATGGGATCAGTTGGTGTTTTCATCCTTCTTGCTGTAATTGCCTTGATTACAGGATTTATTCATCAAGAAGTGCGTTTAGTAATTATTGGAATTTTATTAATTGTAGCATCACTACTCATGTCAATCTTGGCTAAAGAAAATGCAAAACAATTATTCATGATTAAAGGTCAATAGCATATATTGACCAAAAGCATTTATCTTCTCATGTATATTTGAGTACAGGGGAAAGAATAGGAATCTAGTCACATAGAGTGGTTTTTCTCTTAAAAATTAGTATCTTATTCTCATAATAAAAATGAGACATAGATATGAAAAAATTATTATTCATTGGGTTGATGATTGGGGCTTCTTCAGTTGCTGGAGCGAATACACCTTTAGCTATTCAACATGGTAATCCTGCTCCAAAAGATAAAGCAGTTATTACGACTACACCTTATCATGCTCAAGAAAACCTAATAAGTCAGTATTATTTAGCTTTTGGCTATGCCGGTTCAAAAATAGGGGGCAGACAGCTTTTTTGGTACCGAATCATTCGATGGGCTGTTTATTAATGGTGAATATCAATCCCATCCAACGGCCAGCTTATGGGCCGAATATAAATTTCAAAGTTCAGATATTGATTACAATCAAGTTGCAGTTGGGATAAAAAATAAATTTCTGGAAAATGATCAGCTTTATTCAGCAGTTTCTATAGGCTTAGGAATGAGCTGGGTAGATGAAAGTGAAACGGATGCAGATCTTGGTCGAATCGATCTTGAATTGGATTATTTTACAATTCCCGTTGCATTGGAGGTCGGTTATAAAGTTGCTCCTGAAGCAGATTTAATTGGATCTTTTGGTTATCAATGGATGTTTAACCGTGATGCCAAGATTTGCATGAATGGCGCATGTGTCTCTGGCAAGAGTGATGATCTGGATTTGAATGGGGTTACTTATCAATTTAGTTTTCGCTATTACTTTTAGTGGCTAATCAATCGCCTTAATAGCGAACTCTTTTACTTAAGACTTGAAATTATATTTAGATAAAATTATTCATTTTTCACATAAATAAAGAATATTTTTATTAAAATTTAAATAGATAGGATGTAGGGATAGAAAAGAATAGAATTGTTTGTAGTGCTTTATTGATCCAGCCAAAATATTCTAATCTGCTTTTGAAAAAGTACAATTTAAATATTGTATAAGTCTTCTTTTAGAAGTGTAAAAGCGTATTGTTGGTAAAAAAAATCCTGCTATATTGAACTCATGGTAGGTCATAAAACGAAACGACGCTACCAATAAGTTGGACGGATCAATGACAGTTAGTTGAGCTCGAACTTAGGTTCAGGCAATAAATCTAGCACTAGCCATCCAACACAGAGCCCGCAGTGATGCGGGCTTTTTAATACAAAATTCTAAGCGAGAGTTGTTAATCATTTCGACTCTTTTATTTGTATGGCACATTCTTCATTAGCGGCAATATATAGTCGATAAAAAGTGCTCGCTAAAAAATCTTACATATTCGTTTGAAAGCCTTTCAAATAACTATGTTATAAGAATTCAGACAAGCAAATTTAATAATGCCAATAAAGGGAGGTATGACGATGACAAAAGATTTAATTGAAGTGCAAGTCAAAAACCAGTATGGCAAAATCCTGAATGTAAAAGCATTACTACGTGCTGGCGCTCAGCATAGTGATCCGTCCCAGCGTTTGGAACAGCAAGTCGACTATATTGTCGTGGATGATGAAATTATCAGACCAACAATTGAACTGTTATTTGCCAGTGAGCAGACCGACTGTATCTATCGTGTTTTGGATCCTAAATAAGGATTCGGGATTCATTAAGCTGCTTTGCGACCCTTAAAAAAGATATAGCTCATCCAATGATGAGCTTGATTTTGATATCTGAGTTCAGCTTCTTTATAAATATTTGATGCAGAATAAAAACTGATAAATTTAATTCGAAGAGATTGGATAAATTCTTATCTTTTCTCAGTTTCTTAATTTTTTATATTAAATAACATCAAGCTATCTACATAGATGATCTAAATGAACTTCTTCAAAATACGCTCTGAGAAAAGTATTATTTCAGAAAACTTTTAATGTGACATTTACATCATAACGGTCAAACTCGTCCAGAATTTGATACAAGGTTTGCTGTCCCAGTTCATCTGCAGGCCTAATATGTACTTCCTGATTGGTTCCGCTGTCAAAACATTCAATGGTTTGAATTAGCCAATGATGTTCGATTGAACTCTTTTGAATTAATACCCGTCGTGGCTGTAATACATCACTGATCTGGCGTGGTAGTACATAAGTAATCGCAAGTTGTATAGTGTCCAATTCTTCAGCTGGACTTAAAAAAGTGATTACCCAATTGCCCACTTTACTGAGCTGCATGGGATTATCAAAGGCATCGAATTCAAGATAGTATTGCATGGGAAGAAAGAGGATTAATTTATATTATTTCCTATATGCGCCTGTTTAGAGGTATGTTCTATCACGCTAAAGTATAAGAACGGTTAGGCGTGAGAAAGGATTAAATATTAAATTATTAAAAATCAATAAATTAATATTGATTTGCATCTATTTTTATTCTGAATAGCGATTAGTTAAGAGCTTTAAAGACTAAGGTAGTCATCTATAAAATACTTTGTTTCACTTGCTGAATAAAAAAACATTATTAGTTAGAAACCCCTCTCAATATTTAAAGAGGGACGAAAAAATTTAATTTACAGCGTAAGGATCGCCGTATTTTCCAATGCTTTGCGTAGATAAGGATCTAAGTCATCCTGGCGAAGTAACCACTGAACATAGTCAGCAGGAAGATCGGCAATCGCAGTGCCACGGTGCTTACCAAAATTGATGGTCCGTGGAATACGCGCATCTTCAGATGCCTCATAGAGTTCTTCAATACTGCTGATTTTCAGGTGATGCACAATATGCATCAGGATATTTGCTGTCAAAATGATATCCATATCGGCGCGATGGGCTTTACGGATCATTTCCCGGGCGCGTTCGCTGCCTTTGGTAATCATATAGATTAATGCAGAGATATTATGTGCTTCAGCCTCTGGCCAAACACGGCGGGCGAGGGCAAGGGTACAAATTGCTTTAATATTCGATGAATCGACGCCACATTTTTCTAAGGCACGAATATCATAATCAATATTATGGCCAATGATATAAGTGGTTTCTTGCGGGAGTTCAAAGCTGCTGTAATGCGGTTGTCCTTCCAAATCGGACTGCAGAATATGATGTACGGCCATTGCGGCAAAGGAAATCGGTTCGTCGCATGAATAAAGCTGATCAAACAAGCGACTTTTATCCAGACTGATTTTATGGTCTATGATCTCTACAGGCGCATAGGCAATTTCAATGGGTTGACCATTCAAGGTATGGGTTTCAGTATCGAGAATGATAGCCTGCATGACGAGAATATGCCTGAAAAAAAGTGGATATCAAAATCTAACATTATTGTTTCGATCCTGACAATTGAAATGCCGGATTTCAACTTTAATTGCAGACTTTTTGACTGATATAGAATATTTGTAATCTACACTTATAAATAAAAGTTTTCAAAGTTTCTGTAAATATTTCCAAAACTTAAATTTATCGTGTTGGAATGGTCATAAATTAAATCGCTATTTATTAGAAAAATAACAAAATAATCTCTTGTATTTAATGAAATAACTTGGGAAATTATTGTCTAGTTTTATCAACTGATAAAGATAAAACTATAAAAATTATGAGAGATAATAATTAAGACAAGGATAAGATCGATGAAACGTCATGTATTGACTGGTTCTCTACTCGCGCTAAGCGTAGCTTTAACTGCCTGTAATGATAGCGATGATGATCGTTATTATGAATCCAAACCCGCTATTCCCGTAAATAATATTGACAATCCAGTCGTAACCACACCTGTAGCCTATACCAAAACAGATCTGACTGCTGTTGCCGATGAGAGCGTGGTCATGACCTATAAGATGTTAGGTATTAATAATAAGGAAACCCAAGCGACGGCACTGCTTTTCACTCCAAAAGGAACGCCTCCTGCAAAAGGTTGGCCGATAGTGGCATGGGCACATGGTACGACGGGTGTGGCCGATCAGTGTGCACCAAGTCGCAATGAAATAAATTCTTATATCAAAAATATGATTGCCGGATTCCTTCAAGCGGGATATGTGGTCGTTGCGCCTGATTATGAAGGTTTGGGTGAGCCGGGTGGAAAAGAACTTCATCCTTTCCTTAATCTTAAGAGTGAAGCCTATTCCATTACCGATGCTGTCGTCGCAGCAAAAGACTATTTAGGTTCGGAAGCCTCTAATCAATGGATGGCTGTCGGTCATTCTCAAGGTGGTCAAGCGGCTTTAGGCGCTGCCCAATATGCAGCACGTGCTTCTCAAATGACTTATAAAGGTACGGTAGCTTTAGCACCTGCTTCTAATTTCAGTCTGATTCTGGCAGGTGGTGAGGCTCAAGCTGGACAAGAACCAGATCTGAATAAAAAGATTCAAACTCTAGCCTCTTTAGATACTTTTACCGCGCTGATTGTCGCGGGATTGCGTAATCCGAATCCAAATCTGCAATATATTCAGGTCTTTAAAACACCAACAGACGAGATTGCCAAGAATGCCGAAACAGATTGTTATGATGTATTAGGCAACAAATTCGGTACGGCAATGGGAGCTTATGCCCAAACCAATGGGAATCTGGAAGAATATCCGCGTACTCAAGCTAATTTTATGAGTATTCCAGTAGTGAAGAATTTCCTGGATAAAGACTCTCAGCCTTTACAGGTTAAAGTGTCTACACCTGTGATTATTTATCAGGGAGAGGCGGATTCTACTGTTCCAAAGGCTGCAACAGATGTTTTAGTGAGCTTAGCGAATCAGAAACAAACCTCGGTACGCTATATTACGGACGGTTCATGGGATCATGGTAGCGTCTATGCACTGAATATCGCTAATATTATTTCAGATGTAAAATCTCTAATGCCAATTCAATAACTTATTTTTATCTCTATAGCTCATGTTTTTTTAAGCATGAGCTATTTTTATTGCAAACTGAATAAAGTTCATGATCGAAATTGGCAAAGTTCATGTTACAATACGCGCCAATCTTAGCACGGCTTAAAAGCCCTAATTTAATAGGACCTCGCTAATGTTTGCCAATATCTCTATTGCTGAATTTGATCCAGAAATCGCTCAAGCAATCTCTAACGAAGATGCTCGCCAAGAAGCGCACATCGAGTTGATCGCTTCTGAAAACTATTGCTCACCAGCAGTAATGGAAGCTCAAGGATCAAAACTCACTAACAAATATGCAGAAGGCTACCCAGGCAAACGCTACTATGGCGGTTGTGAATATGTAGATGTCATTGAACAATTGGCAATTGACCGTGCTAAAGAATTATTTGGTGCTGATTATGCTAACGTTCAGCCACATGCTGGTTCTCAAGCAAACTCTGCAGTTTACCTAGCGCTGCTTAACCCAGGCGACACAGTATTGGGTATGAGCTTGGCTCACGGTGGTCACTTGACTCACGGTGCGAAAGTAAGCTTCTCAGGTAAAACTTATAATGCAATTCAATACGGTCTGAATCCAGAAACTGGTGAGATCGATTATGAAGAAGTTGAACGTCTAGCTGTAGAACACAAACCACGTATGATCGTAGCTGGTTTCTCTGCATACAGCCAAATCGTAGATTGGCAACGTTTCCGTGACATCGCGGATAAAGTTGGTGCTTACCTGTTTGTAGATATGGCTCACGTTGCTGGTCTGGTTGCTGCTGGCGTTTACCCAAGCCCAGTTCAAATTGCTGACGTAACAACAACGACTACTCACAAAACTCTTCGTGGTCCACGTTCAGGTCTGATCCTTGCAAAAGCAAACGAAGAAATCGAGAAAAAACTTCAATCAGCTGTATTCCCGGGTAACCAAGGTGGTCCTCTGGTTCACGCGGTTGCTGCTAAAGCAATCTGCTTCAAAGAAGCAATGGCACCTGAATACAAAGCATACCAACAACAAGTGGTTAAGAATGCTCAAGCAATGGCTGAAGTTCTAATCGAACGCGGTTACGATGTTGTATCTGGCGGCACTAAAAACCACCTGTTCTTGTTGTCTCTGATCAAACAAGACATCACTGGTAAAGATGCTGACGCTTGGTTGGGTGCTGCACACATCACTGTGAACAAAAACTCTGTACCAAATGATCCACGTTCTCCATTCGTGACTTCAGGTATCCGTATCGGTACACCTGCTGTAACGACTCGTGGTTTCGGTGAATCAGAAGTTCGTGAACTTGCTGGTTGGATCGCTGATATCCTTGATGCTAAAGGCGATGAAGCTGTGATCGCTGCTGTTAAAGAAAAAGTTGCTGCTGTTTGTGCTAAATTCCCTGTTTACGCAAAATAAGCCTAACTTGAGAAAAGCCCCCTCAAGGGGGCTTTTTTATTGGGTGATATTTTTTCTGACTCATCTTCTGCTGCTAGCTTTTACGATGAGTTAAAAGGGAAGATAAGATCAAAGCTTAATCAATCCTATATAGAAAATACTTATCCTTTTATAAAACAAAGTTGAGAAATACAGATCCTATAAATCTGATTTCGAAAAGAGTATTGAGTTTTTCTAAAACTGGTTACATTCTTTGAAAAACAGCTTTATAAGTTGAGTTAAGACACAATTTTTTTAGCAGCTAAAAATAGATTTTTTATATTTGAACTTAATTTAATCTGATTAACCACTTAGAACCTAGATTCATTCGCTTTTTAAAGACTATTCAATCATTCATTAAACAAGGTAGTAAGAATGGCTAAACCAAAAATTATTTTATCTGAACAGGATGTGGAGCGTCTCGAAACCATGCTTGAAAATCAAGACAAGCTCAGTGAGACCATGCTTCAACTGGAAGATGAACTGGCTCGTGCTGAAGTGGTCAAGCCAGAGGACATGCCAAGCAATGTGGTGACCATGCATGCGCGTGCATTGCTGACGATTGCACCATCAACGGAGCCTGTAGAAATCACCTTAGTCTACCCGCATGAGTTTAAAGGTGAAAAAGGGCAAGTGAATGTCGTAGCACCGATTGGAACTGCAATCTTGGGCTTGGCAGAAGGACAGACCATTGAATGGCCACAACCTGATGGTCAGTTGATGAAAGTCACGATTGAAAAAGTGCTGTATCAGCCGGAACGAGAAGGTGACTATCTATAATTTTTTAGTTAATTCGCCAATATAAAAAGGCCCCTATAATCGGTAATGCCAGTCAGTTAAGAGATTGACTGGCATTTTTTTGGGTATTTCTGTGGTTTCCCTTTCACAACTCGTGGGTAGTTTCTACTTCTTTTTTTCGGTAAAACATACCTTTTAGATTTTTCCATTAAACTTTCTAGATGTTTAGGCAAATTACCTGCGGAAGCCAAAGAATCAAACTTCAATAGGTTAAGGATAGCAATAGAGGTAATATGAAAGCTCATTCT